>NZ_JAUOQQ010000049.1:0-3264 GCF_030547675.1 Photobacterium sp. 2_MG-2023 | reverse complement strand
GAAGAACTGCAGGCCGTTGCGGTCGAGTTTGACGGTGCTCCATGAGTGGGTGTGGATGAGTTGGCGGAAGTAGGCACTTAACTGCTCGGTTGTCAGGGTATCGGGCGGGCAGTCGAAAAAGGCAGAAACACGACGTACCGCACGGCTGTAGGTATCAACGGTCGCCGGGCGCTTGCCTTGTAGGATAAGATTATCAAGGTGTTGCTGGTATAGCGCGTCGAAATGGTGCTGCTGTTGGGCGTTCATGATACGGTCTCCAGTCCGCTGCCCGGATGGCAGGGTTCAGAGATCAATATGTGAGCAGCTGTAGCTCTGCCGCGCAGTGGCTTGGTTCAACAAACGCTTTAAGACGGATTCGCAACGCTCGGCGGTTTTGGTTTGATTGGGCTTTTGTGTTTACGGTGCAATAATTGAGTGTTGTGGTAACGTTGCTCAGCACTTAAGCGGGCGTTAGCAAACAAGGCGGAAATATGGAAATCCGAAAGTATAGTAGTAGGTATAGAGCGCAATGCATTGAAGCGTTTGAAAGTAATATTGGTCAATACTTTGATTCATCAGAGCGTGCAGAGTTTATCGAATATCTTGATGCTTTGTCTGAAAGCTCTGAATACTATGTTTGCCTTGAAAGCGGTAGTGAGAAAGTGCTTGGATGTGGTGGTATCGGGTTAAAGTCATCAGTTGCTTCTTTGGCTTGGGGGTTGGTTCATGAAAACTTTCATGGTCAAGGAATAGGAACACAGTTAACTGACTTTCGATTGTCTTACCTAAAGCGTAATACCTCAATACACAAGGTTAAAATTGAAACATCTCAGCATACTAAAGGTTTCTATGAGAAACGCGGTTTTACAGTAACGAAAACCACCCCAAATAGTTTTGGTGCAGGAATTGACTGTGTAGCGATGGAGTTATGCATAAGTCGTTGAATTTGTTTGCTAACAAATAAGGATACGTGTCGCGCAGCCGACACTTCTATCCGGGTGTTGGACAAGCCCGGACAGCCTTATTAAGCAAATTGGTCGATTGGCATTCGGTGGGGGTTGTGCCCGCGGTTTTCTTCAGGGCGAGCGTAGCCGGGAAGTGACCACAGTGTGTTTCACTTCAATGGGTTAGCGCCTGATTCAGTCTTGTTTTGGCTTCCTCATAGGTGGTGATGCGTGCCATTCTCCTTATTCTTTTTACCTTCCGGCTCTCCCGGTCGTATAGCGGTAGAAGGACTGCAGGCTGTTGCGGTCGAGTTTGACGGTGCTCCATGAGTGGGTGTGGATGAGTTGGCGGAAGTAGGCACGTAACTGCTCGGTTGTCAGCGTGTCAGGCGAGCAGTTGAAAAAGGCAGAAACACGATGTACCGCACGGCTGTAGGCATCAACGGTCGCCGGGCGCTTGTCTTGTAGAATAAGATTATCAAGGTGTTGCTGGTATAGCGCGTCGAAATGGCGCTGCTGTTGGGCGTTCATGATACGGTCTCCAGTCCGCTGCCTGGATGGCAGGGTTCAGAGATCAGTATGTGGGCTGCTGTAGCTCTGCCGCGCAGTGGCTTGGTTCAACAAGTTAAGTCAGCAGGACGCCGCATGCTTAAGGCGTTAACTGCAATCGGACAGGAGTTCGGATTAACTATCAGGCGGTAAATTTCAAAAACAAGCTGGGCCTTTTCAATGAGCAGTGGTCACCTAAGGTGATTGCTGAGATGAATGACTATCAGTTCAAGGTCGTTAAAATTCAAGGCGAGTTCGTGTGGCTTGACCACAAAGATACAGATGAAACGTTCATCGTGCTTGAGGGTAGTCTCAGAATAGATTTCAGAGATGGGTATGTGAATCTCTCTGAGGGCGAAATGTACGTTGTTCCTAAGGGAATTGAACACAAGCCTTTTGCGGAAAATGAGGCGAAAGTTTTGCTTATTGAGCCGCGGGGAGCTGTGAATACAGGTGAGAATACTGGGAGTCAAACAGCTGAAAATGATGTTTGGATCTAAAGCAGTTAACAATCGCAGGCACGGCGACGTCTTTTCCATTAAGGTTTCGCCCCACTTCAAAGCCGCGCATGCTGCGGGCGTTAGTTTACAATCTGTTTCAGAGGAATAATATGGAAATTAGGCGAGCTCTTAAATCTGATATAGATTCGCTGTTACTTTTAAATCAACAAATTGGTGTTCTGCATTTCGAAAATGCCCCAGAAGCGTTTGTTAAACCTTCATCTGAAGAAAGACAGTTCCTTCTAAATGCACTGAACGATTTATCTAGGCTCTTTTTGGTTGCTGACGTTTTGGGCGAAGTGGTTGGGTTTGTTACTGCGACGGTAACTCAAAATGAAGCCGTTCCTTTCTTGGTAAAAACTCCCATTTGTAGAGTTGGCACTATCGTTGTCGATGAAAATGCCAGAGTGTCAGGCGTTGGAAGACAGTTAATGGTTCAATGTACGGAATGGGCAAAGTCTCAAGGGGCAGAACAGATGAGGCTTGAAGTTATGTCATTCAATAGCAATGCTCAAAAGTTTTATGCCAAGTTAGGCTTTGAAGAGCAATCAAAAACGATGTGGAAACCTGTAAGCTAATAAATCAGGAAAAATGTCGCGTAGCCGACACTTTATCCGGGTGTTGGACAAGCCCGAAGCGGCATTATAATGGAAACAGTTTGGTTGAACGCCGAAAGGCGGCGATGCGGACTGTTTTTATCAGGCGCAGTAAGCCCATAAGCTATCGTATGGCTAATAAATTCAATTGGTTACATGATTTCCTGTCGGCTGTAGTGTGTTCCTTCGCTTGCTGTGTGGCGGCCATTTTTCTTGTTCTGTTCGTTGTGTCCAAAAGCATCGGATCAGATCAGTCTAATGACAAGTAATAAACCAGCGTTATCCACAATAACAGGGAACAGTTCAGGACGAATTTTTAGGTTGTCGGCGCCGGGAGCGCCTACAACCGCCCCGGCCAGCACCAGAGAACCTAAAGGCATTTCTGGTTACGCTTTGTGCCAGCAAAGAGTAACTGGCGCGCATCCAGCGGTGCTGAGAAAACACCGAACTCAAGCGCGACATATGATCAGCAAAAATTGATGTTCTTTTGAAGTGGTTCGTGGATCAACACCTTGCCTTGATGATCTTCACCGTGGATACTTAAACCATGTTTGGCTAAATCAATGCCATAAATAGGATGTGACATGGTGGTCTATTTTGATTAGCTCATCAGACTTACTGTAGTGGCATAGTTAATTTGGCCACCTGATTAGAGGTGATATCATCACCTCAGAAGTTAACAGGTGACACAATGAC
>NZ_JAUOQQ010000048.1:0-5142 GCF_030547675.1 Photobacterium sp. 2_MG-2023 | reverse complement strand
CCGTAGGTATAATCTTTCTGACCCTGAGGGCCGTTTTCACGGAGTAAAGTGTTCCCCAGCCAGTCAAACTGCGTTTGCCCACCATTCACGGTTTTGCTGATCCGGCGTCCCAGAGGATCATAAGTATAGGCAGCGGTCACTTCGATGCTGGATTGCAGTGTCGTTGCACCATTTCCGACATCTACGCGGGTCACCCGCTCGCGCTGGTAGCCAACCAAACGTTCTGCGTCGTTATAGGTGAAGGTTTCGATGGTGCTGCCGTCTTTACGGGTTTTCTTGCTCAGATTACCGCGCACGTCATATTCGTAGCTGAACTGATTATCTTCCAGCAACTTGCCGTCCGGGCTGTAAATACCGCCGAAGTCTAACCGGTTGCCTAAATCATCGTATTGATACTGATATGCTCCGGTGACGGTGTTCGCCTGCACTAAACGCTGGCTGGCATCGTATGCAAAGGTCTGATTCACACCATCCTGAGTGATGCCTTCCAGCAGCCCCGACAGACTGTACGCATACTGCCAGTCTTTGCTGAACGCGCCCTGGTTGTACCGCCGTGAGGTTAAACGGTTTAATGCATCGTACTGATTGGTTAGCACCAGCCCGTGCGGTGTTTGCTGGCGGGTGAGCATCCCGTTGGCATTCCAGGTAAACGAATAACTCCCCTGCGGCGTGGTCATGTTCTGGATCTGACCATTCGCATCATAAGCATAACTGACGGGGGTCCCTGCGTTATCCCATTGTGCAATTTCACCAAATGGGGTGTAGCTGTACTGATGGGTCAACCCCTGACTGGTTTCCATTGCCAACCTTCACCAGCAGCAAGCGTCATTTATCAGTTAGGAAAGAGCTTATCCTTCATTTTGAAAAATAATAAGAGCGAGAGTAAATACAACAAAAAAGCAAGTAATCGCCCCCCAACATAGGTACAAGCAGCCCCATTTCTAACTTTTTAAATAAAGATGGTGTAATCACATAAACAGGATAGTAATAACCGGTATCAAGGGCTAACCACACTAATCCATTTGATGCGTTCACTATTCCCAGAAGATATGTTGCAACCGGGAAAATCAAAATCAACAGACTAAGATAAATCCTCAGCTTTCTAACCATTAGTTGCACCTCTTACCACGTCTTGTCATACGGCAAGTTGGAGGATTTGCTAGTCGGTCATACTCTTGCCTCAGTGCATCTGAAAAATGCTGACAATTTTTGCCCACAACACAGTATGTGTTGTTATCCCAATCCTCGCGAATATTATCCAATGCTTGGCGCATTAAATTATCGTCATAGACAGGTCCAAAAAAGTCATACTCATTTCTGTTATAGCCATCATCTGAACGAACATCACCAGCTTCACCGCAAATCGCAGCGCCGTTTCCACTTCCATCGCCAGCAAAAAATCCAACGTTTTCAGCTGGATTATCGTCAAACCAAAGCTGTTCATGTGCGCGGTGATGGTTGCTGCCCCCATCGGGAATATGGTTGTTACTGTAATAAGATTCATCGCCACTCAATGGCTTGAACCCAACTCTTGCTAATCCCAATGGGTCGATATAACTCAGTGGATTCCCCCAACATAAGAATAAGTGTCCACAGTTAGTAGATCAGATAAAAACCAAACTCTTAAATAACTACCAAATCAAGACCATAATTACATTTAACTTTGACCATCATTAAATACATCAATTAAAGTCTCGACTTGAAGGCCTAATGCATTAGGCTCTCCATCATTACTCACTCCATAAATCATTAGGTAATCAGAAAGGGAGTTCATCACAACCTCAACCTCATCTTCAGACAGATCAATCAAATATTGACCTGAGGGATACTTACCTTTTTCGAAATACTGCCCATCTTTTTCATATTCAATAAGTCTTTTGACTAAGGCTGAATCTTCAACTTCCTCAATGAGAAGTTTGATATCTGACAAGTTAATTTTAAATTGCATTGTCACTACCTTATTGATTTAGGATGATAACTAAAACCTAAGTCATTAGCCTTGGCCTGTGCAGATCCACTTCCTCAAGAACGGGTCGTTCCTTGTTGCTAAATTTGAGGACATCGAGATTCCCCATCCAAGTCATGATATAACCTTGTGGAAATATGATTTTTTATTTCACCATCACATTGACCACACAAATTACATTATCAGATTTGTCTATAACAGCTAATAAACACACAAATCTGTAACTGCAGCAGCCCCACCTCTCCACCAACTTAAATCCATTGGTTTTTTACGATTATATTTACGATCCGGCACCCAAGTTACTGAACAACTCAAACTTCTCATTACATTAAATGCATCTAATTCATCTTTTGATAGCCTAGGTGATGCAACAACATACTGATACTTATCACTTATAGTTATTAAAGGTTCATCAAGCGCCAACAAAATAAATTTATTGCCAGCATCAACCATAACAATGGAAGCGTTCGTATCATGATGAACAAATTCATTACTACGAATAATTATTTTTTTTCCAACTAAATTTGAGGACATTATTGCACTCTCTTTATCGTTACAGGAATCTTTCCCGTTGCCGTACGCTCCATACCTCCTCCTGGCATGTTAAACGCCGGCGCTACCTTTGAAGGTTTAGAGAACACTCCCTTAGGCACTTCTAACGTAACCCTAACCTCTGGAGTTTGAGGCAGCGCAGACCGCTGACGAGCACGAAGGGCATCTGAGTTTGCAGAATCAGTAACGTAATGCGTTCCATCTCGCCCACCACGTAACAACCCAGTTTCTTGAGTCGCTTTCAGTTCCGCTCTAGACATCCAGTGCTGAACAGTTTCAGTACCAGCCCCCTTCGCAACCCGGCTCGCAGCCCCCCAATCCCGTTACGCCGGGTATCGCTAATCCCGCGACATCTAAACTTAGCGCTGTTAAGTTACAGAACCTTAGATGGAATTTATGAAAAGCTTAATACTTAAGGTCCTGTCTATTAATACACTTTATCAACAATATTTTCTAGGTTCACAAATAGGTTTTGTACATACTGTTCAGCCAGAGAACCCATAAATACAAATTATTTTTTATCATTTTACCTATCGTCTCTGTGCAAAATATCCGAGTTTTTTCAGATCACTTAAATAATGCTTCTTAAAATAAATGCCACCAGGAACTGATGCAAGAAGAAACAACACAAAGAAATAAATCATATAAATTGGGTTTAATTTAAAACTTTCTCGCCAATCATCGATCATCGTGAGTGCTAAAAATAAAGGGGAAACTAACACACATGCAAATACTGCATAGATAATAAATCCTCCCCATAGCACAAATGAGTATAATAGAAAGTAAATTGCCGTTAATAACCACATCATATTAGAACTGCTGTCCTCCTAATTCACCCACACCCACTGATATCAGGGCGACCGCATGAGTTGATTTTTTGTTTCAACAATGATTATTAAATGTTACACATACGGATAACGGCCTGTTTCAAGCAATCATCGCTGTTAGAGCTTGTTTAATAATCAACCGATCAGCTGGTTGGTGACATAGACCCAGTTATATAAATGTTAACTTTAACAACGTGGTAACTCATGCGGTTGCCCTGCTATTCCATCTAGATAAACCCTCCGCCTTGGACATTCTAAATCATATAAACCCCAAGAACGGAAGAGGACCTCTTCCCCAATATTTAATTTTTAAAATTAATCGTTACCAATTCGCTAAAGGCCCCATTCTCTCATTTGTAAAGAACCCGGATCTTCCAGAACCCACACTCTGATTTTCCTTAGGATGTCTGTCCCGACATTTTCGCAGGCCAACCAGATCGGCAGCAACCACGCCCAGCTCAACAAGTACGAAATCGGCCTGAACACGCCGCCGCTGCATAGTCAGCGGCTGATCCAGCGGTTCCAGACCATCGAGGAATTTGACGCCGATAAGCGGGAGACCATTATCAATGGTGCTGGACGCCATGATCGCCAAACATAATATGGCGTCCACAATTAAAGCCATGGAGAGTTAACAAAGTACGACCGGAAAGATTTCAGCAGGACTAGATACAGATCATTAATGTCGTTTCAGCCTGTAAATTTCTTCTTTAAGGATGAAATTACTTCTGACATTGCCACTAGCGGATCAACAGAATCTTGCGAATAAATACTGCAAGATGCCATGTCTTCCGGATATTCAAATTCAGCGTATAACTCTTGTAATTTATCAATCTTTTCCTCTTCGGATAAAACCGAACCACTTAATGCGGTTAATGTTGCCAGCCTCCACTTTTCAATGACTTCTGGAGCATCCGTTGACCCACCAACTTGCAGCAACAAACACTTAATCTCCGAATCATCAAGAGAATCAGCGCCAGCTAATACAGCAATATTTTCGTCACCGTTATCCAAGTCAGCAGACAACAGGCTTGTAGCATAAGCCGCAATATCAGACTTTTTTGCCCAGCCCCTTTGCAAGCCAACGAGCAACGTTGACCAGCAAACAAGATTAAGTTCTTTTAATACTTCCATTGGTTTCATCTAATCTTTATCTCACTTCTTAGGTATCTGATTAGGAAAACCTGTAACTTGACCGCCCGGAATAAAGCGTCTATGAGACACATTCCCTTGATCGATAATCCATTCAAAAACGCCATCCTTGCCATTGAGGCTACCCTCAATTTGCCTTAACTCAGACGTTCTTACGACTTGGCCTCCAGGCCCTTTGGTTGGAATATCGAATTTCGCCGCATCACCGGCATAGTTATCGATGATGTCATTAAAACGGTGAGTAGGGTCAGTCTTGTTGGCGCTGCCAATGCGTGGTTTATCAAGAACAGAGTTATCTATTCTCTTCGCAACCCGGCTCGCAGCCCCCAATCCCGTTACGCCGGGTATCGCTAATCCCGCGACATCTAAACTCAGCGCTGTTAAGTTACTGCTTAAATTCCCACAATCACCAAGAACATTGTCGGTTAAAATTCGATATAAACCATAGCCAATAAACCCGATGTCAGCGACAGTGTCAATGATTAACCCTGTCGAATCCGTATAGTTCAGCGGGTCTGCACCGGCATAGCTGTACAGGTTGTATCCCCCACCCAACCCAATCGGATCCCGCTGAATGTACCGCCCAGTATTCGGATCGTAATCCCGGTAGAAATTGTAGTTCAGGCCGGACTCCGCATCCCGGTA
>NZ_JAUOQQ010000047.1:0-6467 GCF_030547675.1 Photobacterium sp. 2_MG-2023 | reverse complement strand
GACGATTATCAGATCATAAGTGAAGCCTTTTTTCTAGCTAAAATATGGGGTTAGGGCTAAAGATCCTGTCTATGAGCAGTCGATAGTCTGCAGCAAAAAGCAGATTCGCTAGATTTAAATAATCTCAATCTTGAAGTTTTTGGTGATGCGACACAAAAGGCTCAAGATTTTGCTCAGTCGATAGACACATTGATCAACACAGATTTCACTGACCATCAAGCGGTTGCAGCAGCAACAGATAAAATATCTAACGCTTACAGTTGCTTGGTTGATGTTTCTTCTGAGGCGACAGCAGAAAATTTGCTCGATAAAATCGTATCTTCAGTGAAGAACGATCAAGTATTGGCAATCATCGAAAAAGGTGTCGCGCAAGCGAAAACGGCGAAAGAGTGCATGATGTAAAAGGCCTCAAGAGGGACTGCCCCTCGACATTCGGTTTGTGCACTGGCTTTGACTGATAACAGGCGCGATTGCGGTCCCTCATTCGTGATAACGCAGCATCAACTTCTTGCTCATCACAGCTGGCTGAACTATCATTTGTACGTTATTTTGTACCAAATGGAGTTCAACATGAGTCGTATTCATTTCGATCAAGATATTCAGCCGTTGTCTGAATTTCGCGCAAGTGTCGCTTCTTACATCAAACAAATCAATGAGACTCGTCGTCCATTAGTAATTACACAACGTGGTAAAGGTGTCGCTGTGGTTCTTGACGTTGCAGAGTACGAGGCAATGCAAGAGAAAATCGAATTACTGGAAGAAATGCGCACAGCAGAAGCTCAGTTAGCTTCCGATCTGGGTGTTTCTCATGAAGATGCACGCGCCCAAGTGCTAGCACGCATTAAGAAATGAAAGTAGTTTGGTCTCCTTTAGCGCTTCAAAAGCTTGGTGACGTAGCAGAGTTCATCTCTTTAGATAATCCATCTGCTGCAGAAAAGTGGGTCAATGATATTTTCGACAAAACGAAGTTACTCGGAAGCATGCCTGTTCAATCACGAGTGATAAACCAGCGTTACCTACTCCCCCAGGGGAAAATTCAGGACGAATTTTCAGGTTGTCGGCGCCAGGAGCGCCTACAACCGGCCCGAACAACACCAAAGAATAAAAAGGCATTTCTGGTTACGCTTTGTGCCAGCAAAGAGTCACTGGCGCGCGTCACACCATGCCGAAAGAACCACCAGACTCAAGCGCGACATACTCTCCCAGCCACAAAATTACACTTGCTGTATGGATTCCCGCCTGCGCGGGAATGACGGCTTAACATGTACTTTGATGGCATTCCCCCAGGGGAAAATTCAGGACGAATTTTCAGGTTGTCGGCGCCGGGAGCGCCTACAACCGCACCGGACAACACCAAAGAATAAAAAAGGCTTTCTGGGTACTCTTTGGCCCACAAAGAGTACCTGGCGCGCATAAAACAATGCTAAGTGAAGCACCGAACTCAAGCGCGACATACTCACCCAGCCACAAAATTACACTTGCTGTATGGATTCCCGCCTGCGCGGGAATGACGGCTTAACATGTACTTTGATGGCACTCCCCCAGGGGAAAATTCAGGACGAATTTTCAGGTTGTCGGCGCCGGGAGCGCCTACAACCGCACCGGACAGCACCAAAGAACAAAAAGGCTTTCTGGGTACTCTTTGGCCCACAAAGAGTACCTGGCGCGCGTCAAACAAAGCCAATTAAACCACCGAACTCAAGCGCGACATACTCACCCAGCCACAAAATTACACTTGCTGTATGGATTCCCGCCTGCGCGGGAATGACGGCTTAACATGTACTTTGATGGCACTCCCCAAGGGAAAATAGACATTGATAGAGATCCTATATTCCCGCAAAGAACAAGTTGCTCAGTGACAAACTGTTTTAAACACCACCACAGAATCTTGTGATAACGCAGCCGCAGCACTTGCCGCCAAGGTGAAACTGATCCCATATAAGCGATATCCAACAATGAAGGAATCAGCAATGAAGATTGAGTCTGCTTTCAAATGGTGTCCTGCCGCGCTTGCGCTGATGGCTGCAAGCACTTTTGCCTATAGTCATGCCACTGAGCCTGATCTGTTCACCGGCACACATGGTGAGTTCCAGCAAAACAGCGGTCATGTGGTGGCTACTTATGTCGCCAACTGGTCGAATCCGGCCAGTATCAGTCAGATCAACGGGAACAACCTGACACATATCCTCTACGCTTTTTTAGATATTTGCGGTCCGGGTCAACGGGCAGGCCACGAAGCCACCTGCACCGGCAAGCCAGATTTTACACTGGCTGAAAATAACAGCACGATTGATAAAGCCTTCTCGGCCCAATTCAGTGAACTGAAAACCCGCTTCCCGCACCTGAAAGTTCTGCCATCAATCGGGGGCTGGGGCGGCGATGGCCCGTTCGCCCCTATGTCGATGAACAGTACCAACCGGCAGGTTTTCGTTCAGGCCATGGTGGATTACCTGAAAGCGAACCCGGCCTTTGATGGTGTGGATATTGACTGGGAGTGGCCGCAAAACCGGACAGAAGGTGAAGCCTATGCCGACCTGATGATAGATCTGCGGGCTGCGATGGACAAACTCAGCGCCGAAACCAGCCGTGAGTATCTGGTGACATCAGCCATCGCGACAGCGGAGTCTTATACCGCCAAGGTCAACTACCAGCGGGCAGAGCCTGCCATGGATCTGATTTTCCTGATGACCTACGACTTCTTCGGAGCCTGGTCATCTGACAATGTCGGCCATCACACTGCGATAAGCGCCCATAGCGGTAACTTAGCCAAAGGGTATGGTTTTGGCGCTGAAGATGCGGTTCAGAATCTGCTTGGTTTAGGCATGCCAGCTGAAAAGCTCGTACTGGGTGTTGCCAAGTATGCCAAGGGCTGGGACGGCGTCGCACTGAATCCTCAGGGATCACCCTTTGGTGGCGTGGCGACCGCCGGTTTTCCGAAAGCGGTGAATCCCTGGGATGTCGAAGGTATCGCGACGTATACCCGTATCTCAGATGAGATCCTCGGTCCGGACGGACTAGGCGTGAACGGCTTCGAAATTCGTTTCGATCCGGATTGTCAGTGTCACTACGCATGGCGAGGATCGGATGCGGCGTTTGTCGGCTTTGATCACCCGGCAGATATCATTGCCAAAGGCCAGCTGGCTACCAGCAAAAAACTCGGCGGCCTGTTCTCGTGGGAATACGGTCAGGACAATGGCGATCTGCTCAATGCTATGAATATCGGTGTTGGTAATCTGGACATGAAGACTCTGCCGGACGTGACAGACTGGCAACCAGATGCCGTCTATCTCGCCGGTGATCGCGTCAGATTCAACCACTTTGTCTATCAGGCCAAATGGTGGTCCCAAAACGACGAACCCGGCCATCCCCACGGGCCATGGGAAAAGTTGGACTTCACCCATGCGGCCAGCTGGTCTGCGGAGGCCACCTATCAAACCGGTGATCGCGTCACCCATAATGGCGTGGTGTACCAAGCCATGTGGTGGACACTCAATAACGAACCGGGCGCTCCGAACAGCCCATGGACGGCCTTGTAAACGTATAGATCAAGGCGAGGAAGATATCCTCGCCTTGCATCATTGCGGAGCAGTTTGGTTTGTGCAAAAAACCAATTAAACCGCAAGGTAATCCGGCAGCTAACCCTGCTAATTATCTCTATATTGGTACTAAGCCAATAGCTCTCTTCGGACGATGTCTGCACCTGCACTCAAGGCATTCAGCTTGCCCCTTGCGACGTCACGGGATAAAGGTGCCATGCCACAGTTGGTGCAAGGATAAAGCTTGTCGGCATCGACAAACTGCAGTGCTTTTCGCAGGGTATTGGCGACTTCCTCTGGTGTCTCAATGGTATTGGTTGCGACATCAATCGCTCCTACCATGACTTTTTTACCCCGAATGAGTTCCAGTAGCTCGATTGGAACCCGCGAGTTGTGACATTCCAGTGAGATGATATCAATATTCGATTGCTGCAGTTTGGGAAACACTTCTTCGTATTGTCGCCACTCTGAGCCCAAGGTCTTTTTCCAGTCTGTGTTAGCCTTGATGCCGTAACCGTAGCAAATATGTACTGCTGTTTCGCATTGAAGTCCTTCAATGGCTCTTTCTAAAGCCGCAATGCCCCAGTCATTGACCTCATCAAAAAACACATTAAAAGCAGGCTCATCAAATTGAATGATATCAACGCCAGCGGCTTCTAATTCTTTGGCTTCCTGATTGAGGATTTTGGCAAATTCCCAGGCAAGTTTTTCGCGGCTTTTATAATGGTTATCATAAAGCGTATCTATCATCGTCATGGGACCAGGCAGAGCCCATTTAATGGGTTGATTGGTTTGCTGACGTAAAAACTTGGCATCTTCAACAAAAACCGACTTGGGGCGACTCACAGGACCCACGACTGTCGGTACACTCGCATCATAGCGGTCACGGATTTTCACTGTTTTACGTTGTTCAAAGTCAACGCCGCTGAGGTGCTCAATAAAGGTTGTCACAAAATGCTGACGGGTTTGCTCGCCATCACTGACAATATCAATACCTGCCCGTTGTTGCTCTTGTAATGACACACGTAAAGCATCGTGTTTGCCGTCTATTAACTCCTCACCTTGTAATTTCCAGGGTGACCAAAGTGTTTCAGGTTCTGCAAGCCAAGAGGGCTTAGGTAAACTGCCAGAAGTTGAAGTCGGTAATAATGTTTTCATAATAGGCTCTATTGTAATTTATCGTTAATTATAAAGCGTAATTAGCAGACCACTGCTCAAGAATACTTTGGTATGGTTTGATGAAGTGTTCCTCAGCAAATTTACCTTGCTCAATAGCCAACTGGCTGCGTTCTGCTCGGTCATAAACAATTTGAGTTAATGAATGATCCTGATTTTTCAGATTGGGCTGATATAATTTTCCCGCTGAAGCATTCGCATTATAAATCTCAGGCCGGTAAATCTTTTGAAATGTTTCCATCGTACTGATGGTGCTTATCAGCTCAAGATTCGTATAATCATTCAGTAAATCACCAAAGAAATAAAAAGCTAAAGGTGCAGCACTGTTTTGAGGCATGAAATAGCGAACCTGCAATCCCATTTTCTTGAAATATTGCTCAGTCAGCGAAGACTCATTGGGTTGATATTCAAAACCCAATACAGGATGCTGGTTTTCAGTGCGATGATAGATCTTGCTATCCGAAACACTGAGACAGATAACCGGCGGCTTACTGAAATTAGCCTTGTATGCATCTGAATTAACAAAGCATTGGAAGAGCTTTCCATGCAGTTCGCCAAAATTATCCGGAATGCTAAACTTGGGTTGATTCTTATTATGATCCAACAGTAATACGCTAAAATCATAATCTCGCACGTAGGAGGAAAAATTATTCCCTACAATGCCTTCAATGCGTTCGTTGGTTTTATGATCAACAATGTTCGTTTTCAATACTTCAATCGATGGAAAAGCCTGACCACTGCCTTCAATATCCATATCCACTGAAATAATTTCAAGCTCGACAGAATAACGATCGCCTTTTTGATTATCCCAACTTGCCAAAGCATTAAAACGATTGTTAATCATCTTTAAAGTATTGCGCAAGTTCTCTTGACGGCTTTCACCTCGCGCCAAATTAGCAAAGTTAGTTGTGATACGGGTATTATCTGAAGGATGATAATTTTCATCGAAACAAATATTCTTTATCGTAAATCTAAAATCTTTATTCATGGTAACCTGTCATCCAATTTTCTGAGATAATCCTGAATTTATTTTTTGTTCTTTCCGGACTTTACAATTTTATATTTTTGTTTTTCCAGTCCGTCATCTTCACAGTTGTTTGATTTTCGCCTAATGGCCTCAATCAGAGCCAACTGCAAGATTGTATAAAGCTGACAATAGAGTAATTTATACTTGGGTCGAATTATGAATAAAAATGATTTAATTTCATTAATCTATGAATCACGTTCATGGTTTGTGAAAACCGAACGTAAAAACCGCACTCGCTGCATGGATTGCCGCCTGCGCGGCAATGACAGAGGTAACTTAATGAATGTAGGCCTGAAAACGCTCTATCCAACAACGATTCAGAGAACAAAGTTACCCACTCTACAAGGGAACATTCAGGACGATTTTTCAGGTTGTCGGCACCGGGAGCGCATCACACAATGCCAAATGAACCACCGAACTCAAGCGCGACATACCTCAGCTGTACCAAAATCCGCAGCTACAACACAAAAAAAACCGAAAGAAACCCACTCCCCAGGGAAAAATTCAGGACGAATTTTTAGGTTGTCGGCGCCGGGAGCGCCTACAACCGTCCCGGACCACACCAAAGAACAAAAAGGGGCTTTCTGGGTACTCTTTGCCCCAACAAAGAGTACCTGGCGCGCATCACACAATGCCAAGTGAACCACCGAGCTCAAGCGCGACATACCTCAGCTGTACCAAAATCCGCAGCTACAACACAAAAAAAACCGAAAGAAACCCACTCCCCA
>NZ_JAUOQQ010000046.1:0-6943 GCF_030547675.1 Photobacterium sp. 2_MG-2023 | reverse complement strand
GATACCACGCTCACGCTCTTCTGGCGCATTATCGATAGATGCGAAGTCACGCGCAGAACCGCCGTATACTTTAGACAGTACAGTACAGATAGCAGCAGTCAGAGTAGTTTTACCGTGGTCAACGTGGCCGATAGTACCAACGTTAACGTGCGGTTTCGTACGTTCAAATTTTTCTTTAGACATGGGTAGTCCCTCTAGGCACGGTATTTAGGTGGTATAACGACCACACAACCAATCATGGGTTTTGTAGAGTATATATCAAAAGGATTGAAGTGCTTCGGAGAGAGAGTGGTGCTGATAGGCGGATTTGAACCGCCGACCTCACCCTTACCAAGGGTGCGCTCTACCAACTGAGCTATATCAGCACACGAGAAATGTGGAGCGGGCAGCGGGAATCGAACCCGCATCATCAGCTTGGAAGGCTGAGGTAATAGCCATTATACGATGCCCGCAAACTCGTAACTCGTAGAGCTATTCAACCATTTGAATATGGTGGAGGGAGAAGGATTCGAACCTTCGAAGGCGGAGCCGTCAGATTTACAGTCTGATCCCTTTGGCCACTCGGGAATCCCTCCAAATTTTGGTGCCGACTACCGGAATCGAACTGGTGACCTACTGATTACAAGTCAGTTGCTCTACCTACTGAGCTAAGTCGGCGTAATTGCTGCGCATTCTATGCGATGGTTTTTGGGGTTGCAATAGGTAAATACAAAAAAAATTATAATGGCCGCTTTAATGTACATTTCTTAATCAAACAAGGGACTATGCTGACATAATTCTTCAAAAGGAGAAATCACGGCCTCTTTCACTTCCTCTATTGATCCTGTATTGTCCCAATCCCTGTAAATGAGATTTTGGTTACAAGATGAACGAGATCCTAACCCCCTATCTTACTTTTGACCGGCAGGCCTGGGCTGATTTACGCAAGTCAGTGCCAATGACGCTGGACGAAGCTGATCTCGAACGTCTTCGCGGTATCAATGAGCATTTGTCGATGGATGAAGTCCGCGATATATATTTGCCTTTGTCGCGCTTACTCAATCTTTATGTCGGTGCACGCAAGGGCCGAAACCGCGTTTTGGAAGAGTTCCTGTCTCAGCCCAAACCAAGCACAGTGCCTTACATCATAGGTATTGCTGGCAGTGTCGCTGTCGGCAAAAGCACCACTGCGCGTCTGCTCAAAGCCCTGCTGACCCGATGGCCGGAACACCCTAAGGTGGAATTAATCACTACTGATGGCTTCCTCTATCCAAATAATGTGCTGATGGAAAGAAATCTGATGAAAAAGAAAGGATTTCCTCAGTCTTACGATATTCGGCGTTTGGTTGAGTTTCTGACCGATGTGAAGTCAGGTAAGCTTCAGGTGGATGCCCCTGTGTATTCTCATTTATTTTACGATATTACTGATGAAATAAAGACGGTAGAGCAACCGGACATCCTGATCATTGAAGGGCTGAATGTGTTACAGAGCGGCATGGATTACCCTCATGAACCGCATCGGGTCTTTATTTCTGATTTGCTCGACTTTTCCATTTATGTCGATGCCGAACCGGATTTACTACAAACTTGGTACATAGAACGTTTTCTGAAATTCCGTCAGGGTGCTTTTAAAGATCCATCATCCTATTTTAATCATTACACCAAACTGACCGAATCAGAAGCGGTGAAAACGGCGACCAATATTTGGCAGGAGATTAATGGTAAAAACTTGCGGGAGAACATTCTGCCGACGCGCGAGCGTGCCAGTCTTATCCTGCAAAAAAGCTCTAACCATGCAGTGCAGACCGTCAAACTCAGAAAGTAAGTATCCCGCTCGCTTTAGATAGCCCTTGAGCTTAATCGTCTTTACGCAAAGAGATCTCACCACCCAGATACGGCATCTTCCCCTGCTCCGTTTCCAGCATCAGCGCCCCTTGGGGGTTAATACCACAGGCGACGCCCCGGATGACTTTGTCCCCGATCAACAGCTTCACCGGCCGGCCAAGGAAATTGTCATACTGGTCCCACTCATCGACAAAACCCGCCATGCCAACCTCTTCATAGCGCAGCAGAGTTTCCGTCACCCCCTCAATGATGGCTGCCGCCAACTGATTACGGCCAGGCATAGGGTCGCAAGCTTCAGCCAGATTAGACCAAGGTTGCCCCACTGTTTCGGTATCTGTATTAGACATGGTGAGATTCAGCCCCATACCAATGACTAAATGCGCAGCATCTCCGGCTTTACCGCTCATTTCTACCAGAATACCCGCCAGCTTTTTGTCCTGATAATAGAGGTCATTGGGCCATTTCACCTTAATCTCCGCCGCACCCAGCTTCTGCAATGTTTTCGCCACAGCCAAACCAACGACCAGGCTCAGCCCCATCGCAGCAGCAACACCGGCATCCAAGCGCCAGTACATTGACAAATACAGGTTGCTGCCAAACGGAGAGAGCCATTGCCGCCCACGGCGCCCGCGCCCGGCCTGCTGGTACTCAGCCACACAAACTGCGCCTTTGGGTAACTGGCCAATGCGATCCAACATATATTGATTGGTTGAATCAATCACCGGGATCAATGCCAGTGACGGACAATCAACCTGAGTCTGGATAAGGTGCTCATCCAATAAATCAAACCCGGCAGCCAGGCAGTAACCTTTGCCCTGGACCCGATGAATATCAAGGCCCCACTCCTGAATCCCTTTGATATGTTTGCTGATTGCTGCGCGAGAAATCCCCAGCGCCTCGCCCAGTGCTTCACCGGAGTGAAACTGACCATCGGCCAAAAACCGGATCAGCGCCAGCTTGGTTGTGTGTTCTTTCATGGCATCACCTTATCCAGTGTGGTTTCTCCGTCAGACGCCATAAAGCGCACCTCATGCTCTAATGTGACACCAAAACGCGATTTGACCGTGTCGACGATATAGCGCGCCAATCTCAGTACATCCTCAGGGCTGGCCATGCCGAGGTTTACAATCACTAGCGCCTGCTGCTGGTGTACGGCTGCTCCGCCAACCTTATGGCCTTTCAGTCCGCATTGATCTATCAACCACCCGGCGGCCAATTTAAACCGGCCGCCTGCTGCGGGATAACAAGGGACAGACGGAAATTCAGCCGCCAGCTTCTGATAGGTACTTTCTGATACCACGGGGTTTTTGAAGAAGCTGCCGGCATTACCAAGCACCGCCGGGTCCGGCAGCTTAGCCTGCCGAGTCGCACAAACCTGTATCAGGATGTCGCGAGCTGTGACAGTAGCAGGATCCAGGTTCGCCAGCGGCCCATAGCTCGTATTTGGCTGCCAGTCCTTACTCAGACGAAGGCCGATCGCAACTATGATATGACTGTCTTTCAATTCGTGCTTAAAAATAGAATCACGGTAATCAAAGCGGCACGCTTCCGCCGTTAAGCGTACGACATCACCACTTTTTCGCTCCATCACATCAACGTATTCGCAGATATCCTGAAGCTCAACCCCGTAAGCCCCGATATTCTGTATAGGTGCAGATCCTGCGCAACCAGGTATCAGGGCCAGGTTTTCCAGGCCAGGCATCTCTTGCTCAACCGTCCAGCACACCAACTGATGCCAGTTTTCACCTGCCCCCACATGGAGATGGTAAGCAAAGTCGGTTTCATGAACTTGAATGCCCATAATCCGATTCAGTATGACAGTTCCGTTATAGTCTTCACAAAACAGCAAGTTACTCCCTTGCCCCACCACAAGAGCAGGAGTCCCTGTCGCATCACTGGACAGCAGCGTTTTCAGCTCGTCCACCGATCTAATGGTCACAACCTGAGAGGCTGTTACACTCAAGCCAAATGTGTGCAATGAAGCCAGTGAATGGCGATGCAAAACTTCCATACCAAATTCAAACCGTCGCTTTATACTGGAGGCCGCATTCTAACTGATCACACATAGCGACGCAGTTAATTCCATGACAGATTTAACGAAAACAACACTTAGCTTCCATCCTTTGGAACCTCTTCGCCTTCCTTTGGTCAATCGTCTGTACAAGGCGCATTATCCTGCGGGTAAAGCCAAGAAGGACGAAATCATCTGGATCGGAGAAACCGCTACGTCCATCGAGGCCGTTGTCCGTTTCCAGCAATATGACGATTTTCAATTAATGACAGGCATGCTGGTTGCGCCGCAATTGAGACAACAGGGCTTTGGCCTCGCGTTATTGAACGCTTGCCATTTGCAACTTATGGCTAAGCCCTGTTACTGTTTTGCATTCAGCCACCTTGAGTCACTGTACTTAAAAGCGCAGTTTTCGGTCATTGCGGATGATGCGCTACCGCTTTCTCTTGCTCATCGAATTGAACGCTACAGAGTTGGTGGAAAAGCGCTCACTCCTATGCTATATCAGGCCGGTTGACCCAACCTGCCTCCCAAGCTCATTAATTGGATCGGCCCGGTCGCTTTACCAGCACTAAAATCTGGTATAATTAGCCCCCAATTTTTAGATTTATCATATAAATCGCGGAACGAGGCGATAATGGATTCAGCTACTGCAAATAGGCAGCTCATAGATCAGCTACCACGTATTGCACATCAGCCGGAAGATATAGAAACACTGCTTGATGCCGGTGCCTTTCGTGAACGTTTGCATCAGGAAATAGCCAGTGCAACCAAGCGTATTTATCTGGTCGCATTGTACCTGCAAGACGACGATGCGGGTCGCAGTATTCTTCAAGCATTGTATGATGCAAAACAGCTACGTCCCGAACTGGACATTAAAGTACTCGTCGATTGGCACCGAGCTCAGCGTGGACTGATAGGTGCAGAAAAATCGGAGGGTAATGCAGCGCTCTACCGTGAGTTTGCCCAGTCCTACCAACATAAGATTGAAGTGTTGGGAGTGCCCGTTCGCAATCGTGAAGTCTTTGGCGTGCTCCACCTCAAAGGCTTTATCATTGACAATACTGTCATATATAGCGGCGCCAGCCTGAATGATGTCTATCTGGCTCAACATCAACGTTACCGCTACGACAGATATCATGTATTGAAAAACACCAAACTGGCTGACAGCATGGCCCACTTTGTCCAGCGCACGCTGGTCGACAGTGAAGCGGTCAATTGTCTCAATCAGCAGACCCGGCCGGAAACGAAAGTCTTACGCAATGCTATCAAGCAATTGCGCCTGGAATTACAGCGCGCAAGCTATTATTTTGATCCTGAGCCTATCGCTAATGATCAGGTTGGCCTCACCCCCATTGTTGGCCTTGGCCGTCGTAAGAACAATCTGAATAAGTACATTTGTACCCTGATCGCCAGTGCTAAACATGAGCTGACGATCTGCACCCCTTATTTCAACTTTCCCCGCAGCGTAAGCCGGGAAGTGAAACGGGCTTTACGTCGCGGTGTAAAGATCACTCTGATTGTCGGTGATAAAACCGCTAATGATTTTTACATTCCGCCCAGCGAACCGTTCAGAACCATCGCAGGATTACCTTACTTATATGAGGTAAATTTGCGTAGTTTTGCCAAACACAACGAGGCCGCTATCGCCCGCCGTCAGCTGGCTATTCATATTTGGAAACACGACGACAATAGCTTCCACCTGAAAGGAATCTGGGTTGATCGCCAATACATGCTCATTACCGGCAATAACCTTAATCCGCGCGCATGGAAACTGGATTTAGAGAACGCCATTCTGGTACACGACAAACATGAGCTGTTAGCAGAGCAAAAGCAGCAGGAACTCAGTGCCATTTTGCGACATACTCAATTAATGGGCAGCTATAAATTTATTGATAAAGTCGACAGCTACCCGCTACCGGTAAGGCGCTTGATCAAGCGTATACGCCGTCTGAAAGCAGATCATATTCTGAATCAGATTCTGTAAGGAGAGTGTCATGGCTATTGCAGCAATCGATGTGGATGTGCAGCAAACCTTTACTCCACTTTGTCCTGATGAACTGCCTGTTCCTGAAGGCCATCATATTGCTCAGGCCTTAAATCAACAGGCCAAATTAGCAACCTGGCGTATTTTGACAAAAGATGCGCACCCGGAGAATGCTGTGTGGATCGTTGATAGCCATGACAATATGTTCCAACCATTATCACACCCTAATGCTGATTTGACCTGGGTCAAACACGCCGTCCCGGGCAGTAAGGGCTTTGAAGTGATACCTGGGCTTCCCAAAGTAACTGAGTATGACCACGTCATCTGGAAAGGGATAGAGCCAGATCTTCATCCTTACGGCGCTTGTTTCCACGATCTTGAAGAAAAGCTCAGTACCGGACTGATCGAGTGGCTACATCACAAAGGTGTCGCCACTGTCATTATTGGCGGCCTCGCAACAGATTACTGCGTTAAAACAACAGCCTTACAACTTCAGGCAACCAAATCCTTTAAAGTCATTGTCAATTTATCTGCGTGCCGGGGCATTTCACCTGACACCATTGCCGAGAGTTGCAATCAAATGCAATCCGCAGGTATTTTTTTGGCAAGCAATTTAGACGATGTAAAGCGGTTATGTTTTGCTGACAGTAATATCCTACCCTGATGTAACGGCTCTCTGAACCGAGTTCGCAGCAAAGTGTTCAACCCCTTCAACTCATCCTTCAAATTGTTCGTAATCCAAACATCTACCTACTTCGAATAGCTTTGAGGAATTCTGCAATCGCAGATCGGCTATGGCCACAAACAAAGTAGAGCCGAGTCAAAAGCCTGATACGCTTTCTGGTATTGGTTTCTGCATTTGCGAGCGGTTTAAACTCATAAGAGGAGATCTTGCAAACGCCAGATCGCAAAAAACCAGCCATTGCTGACTGGTTTGCTCTAATAATACCATTCTAAGTAAGAATATGATCTAACTGAGGCTTCTCTTTCAGGTGGCCAAATCGCTATGGATAGCCTCAATAACATTGACTTCAAAAAGCTGGAAAGCCAGCAAAAATCCATTCAAATGAAAATGAGATTACTCGCGCTTGCCCATTTTAAAGAGGGCCAGTCCCGCACTC
>NZ_JAUOQQ010000045.1:0-8625 GCF_030547675.1 Photobacterium sp. 2_MG-2023 | reverse complement strand
TTTATGATTATGTTCGAGGATAGACTCACTGAATACATGTAACCAAGGCAGTTACACAGAATTATTTACAGGGTCAAAAATCACCGCCGAACGGCGGTGATTTTTAGTGCTTACTGAACGTATATATTGGCTGTTTTTCCTTGGCCGTAATTCCCATATTTATCTTCATAACCAGCCTGAACACCAATGCTCTGAGTGCCTTTATTTAACTGTTCAGAATACAAGCCATAAGTAAACTCCGTACGTTCTGAGTTTATTTTGGCTGCACTCCAATAAGTGGTCCAACCATTTTTGGGGGTCAATTCAATATCATCAGGTATAGGTCGATTAAATGTAAATTTCACTCTCAACGCCTGCCCTTGTTTAACCGTTGAGCTACCATCCGGGAATGTAATCTGGGTGACTAATGGCGTACCAAAGACTTTAATTCCAAGGCTATCAGGTTTACCAACCATACCGTCATCCGCTGCAATGTAGCTCCCTTCGGGTAAACTAAAATTGATATCTGCATCAACACCTGTTGGCGAAATATATTTCACTTCCCAATGCGTGCCATTCTTTCGATTAAATTGCTCAATATATCCTACATCTCCTCCAGCCGAGGAGGTAATCATCAAATCTTCCTTAGACAATTCTTCGACAGCTTCAGTGAAATTAAGGTCAAGCCAAACAACCTTACTCCCGCCAACTTCAGTTTGTTTATCGTCATAAAGTGAAATATTAACTTCTGGTACTGTCCACGGCTCCACAACAACATTGGCAACCGGATACGTGACTTCATTTCCTGCATAGTCAGTGGCTTTAATCGTCAGGTTATGTGTTCCCACGGCTGCTTTAAAGTCGAAGGTGTATACACCACTCGCTTCCGCCGGCTTAGTGTAATCGGACGGGTTCGTGCCACCGTTCAATGTTGCCACTACCTTGGTACTGTTCAGGTTCGCATCCTGAATGTTGGCCGTTAAGCGAATGGTGTATTTGCCATCCACAGTCGGCATGACAGGCGCTTGCACTGCCTGAACATCCAGAATATTCGGGCTTGCCATATCAATAATCAGTGGCGAGATGGTCACCGGAGAGCCTTCCCCTTTCAGGGTATAGCTCGGCAGTGAACGGCCCAGATTATCCAGAATCGACAGTTTCAGGTGATACGGACCCTGCATACTTTCAGTCAGAGTTGCAATCTCAGTCGCTGTTGTCAGACCGTTGAAATCTCCAGTCAGCGTAATTGGGCTCAGACCCGCAGCCTGTGGTTCCAGTGTCACCACATAGCCTTTCACTTCTGCACGTGAATTCGGATCCGTCACTGTACTGATATTGAACGTCTGTGTATTGTTCGCCAGCACAATATTCGAATCTTTCTTCTGCGCACCCAGCAGTTCCAGAGTTGTCTGTGGCTTGAGGATATTGACAGTGAATTCTGTCTTATCATTCATACCAACATTATCTTCTGCTTCAATATACACCCTGAAACTATTCTTACTCCCAAGTTTTGCAGACTCAAATGTCAGTTGATGGATAGCATCATCTGCAGAAGATTTGTCAATAGTAAAACTGTCACCTAAATCTTTCACGATATATTTAACGCGACTCAGGCCACTGGCTTCATCTGAAATATCGAAGTTCATCAGCACATTGCCATTCTCATCAGAGCCAATGCTATAAACATCTGCAATCACTGGTGGTGCCTGATCAATACCTAAATTGATTGTTTTATGTGCCGTCGAATTACCCCATTTATCGTAAACTTTCACAAGCACATCGACATTATCCCCCGTATGATCAGGTGCAACCTCTCCTCGGAAACTCACACACATCAATTCAGGTTCATCCAAACAAGGCTTCGCACCACCATCAAAATTTTCTTGAGCGTGAGAAGTTAAATTGAATCGGTTCAAACCTAGGTCAACTTCAACGTTATCAAGCGTTGCTTCTTGGCCAACACCAATCTTCAAAGCAAAATCGACCGTTTTAGAATTAATATAGTCCCCTTCTTTAATTCCAATCACTTCAACACTTGGTTTGACATTAGGTACCTGAAGCTGAATCGTTGAATCAGAATCCAGTACAATGTTTCCAGCTTTATCTTTCAGGCCAGAAACTTTCACAAAGTGCTCCACATCATTACTACGAATGAAATCGTTATAATTTCCTGTAAAGGCATAGGTAATCGTTTTATTACCATTGCTTGGCTGAATATTAGTAGGTTCGTATTCCGTCAGACCTTTATGCAACTTCACTTCAGCGTTGCTGTCCATACCGGAGAGCACGTCATCTACAGTCACTCGTACTGTTAGTTTCTTCACGTCTCCAACCGTATCAACATCACCTTGCTTCAGTTTGAAGTTGTCTTTATTCGTGATCACTGGCGCATCGATATCGACCATGTTGAACGAGAAGATCTGGTCAACTTTGGCGTCATTGCTTGCAGTTGTTCGGGTGATCAGCACCGGATTATTCGCCATATTGCGGTCAATGTTGTCGAACTGGCACACAGGCGAGGCAGTGTTGGTGTAGACCTTGTAGTAGCCCGACGTATCGTTATCCGGCGCGCCGTCACCGGTGTAATCTTCGCGCAGCCAACATTCGAGTTTATTCAGGACGGCACCTTCCGCGTTCTGAATGCCGAATTCAGCACGCAGGCTCTGGCCAAAAGTGAATGTCCCGAAGTTTGCCGGGTTCAGAACGGTCAGGCTGTAGCCTTCACGCTGAACGGTCAGCGGACGCACTACGGTTGTTTTCTGACGCGGGCTCCCTTGGTTAACCTTGG
This sequence comes from Photobacterium sp. 2_MG-2023, assembly GCF_030547675.1. Taxonomy (NCBI): domain Bacteria; kingdom Pseudomonadati; phylum Pseudomonadota; class Gammaproteobacteria; order Vibrionales; family Vibrionaceae; genus Photobacterium; species Photobacterium sp. 2_MG-2023. The sequence goes on along the minus strand of NZ_JAUOQQ010000045.1, from coordinate 5,858 downwards.
TTTTGTTATAGACATCAACCACCAGGTTGTATTTACCGTCGTTGGCAATCTGGGTATTCAATGTTGCTTTACGTTGCGTTTCGTTGCCCGGTACCGGACTAAAGACAATGGTCTCGCCCTGCTCGGTACCGACACGGAACAGGGTTGCTTCCACCTTATCAATGCCACTTTCAGGATCGACCGCATTCAGATAGAGGTCGACGGTTCCCACTTCAGTGATCGTCTGGGCCGGACTAATTTCAAGGTTATTACTCTGATAACGCGCTGTCAGTGAGGCATCAGGCGGTGTGGTATCCACCTGAATGGCAAAGGTCGTTTTATCCTGCAGATTGCCACGAATATCCTCAGCATTGATTTTCAGGGTGAACTTCTGCTGCATATTGGTTTCAATCTCGTTCGGATTGGTTGGCTGTGTCCCAGCTACGCCCGGCGGTGGGGTTGTGCCGGTGTAAGTCCAGTAAACCACTGACCCCGGTTTGATCGGATCTGTGCCCTCGTCCTGAACCGAGATACTGAACACATAACCCGGCTCAACGAAGTCATTCACTTCATCAAAGTTATTTAACGTGATTGTCGGGCCTTCATTATCGAAGTAAGTTGAGACCGCATTTGAGCGGCTCTCGAAGCCATATTTATCTGTCGCTTTGACAAACACTTTGATCTGATGGCCTTCGCTGGTATTGATCAGCGACGTATTCGCCTTTTGCAGATCAATATTAATGTTGGTCAGCCCCTCCGGCTTGAACGGCTCCACCAGCTTGACTTCACTGGCGCTCAGTTCCTGCCAGAAGCTGATATTTTCAACACTGGAGTCATCCGTAATGCTGGCAATATTGGCAATGAATTTGGTCCCCATAATATTGCCGGATAACTCAGGTGCTGTACCGTCTTTCAGCGTCGGTGTCGCGATCGCTGGCCCTATTTTATCAATCTTGAATGCAAAGGTGCCTTCCCCTTCATTCGGCGGATAAGCTGTATCCCGCGCGGTGATATAGAGCGTGTAGGTTTTACCATGATCCAGATTCGCCGCGACCAGCTGCATTTTGGTGTTGGCTTTATCGCCCAGCAGATACGCTGGTACTGTTGAGCAATCCGGGCCGCACGGCGCCAGATCAATCAGTCCTGCGCCGGTATGCAGTTTGAGTTCAATATCGCCCAGCGCACTGACATTTCCGATCCCATTATTCAGCACCGCGAGTGGCGACCATTGGCTGTTACCGCCCAGCAGTTCCACGTCAGAATCCAGCACTTCCGGTGCCTGAAAATCGACATTCACCCGGAAACGACCGACATTCGGATCGGTGGCAGGAATGAAGTTCCCCAGTTTATCCGCACCTTCGGTGATCAGCGTCCATGAACCGGCATCCAGATGAACCGGTTTCGGAATTTCCAGATCATCGGCACACTGGGTATCCAGACACAGATACAGGGTCACGATGTTGCTCTCTGATTTGGATTCTTCCTGCGTCACCACACGTTCTTTGGTGCCGTTGCGGAAAATGAATCGACGCTTGGCCGGATCCTCACCGACTCGCTCATCCACTTCAAATTTCAGTGTTTGTTTGAAGTTGGTGTTGATATACGTGGTATCCGGCAGACTGTCGGCTTTAAACGGCGGAACGAAGGTATATTTCGGCGGATCGTTATCAACAATAAAGATGGTCGCTTTTTTGGCCTGACCGTTATAACCATGGCTGTTGCCTTCACGGTCAGTTGCACTCAACAGCAGATCCAAACGGGCGATACCCGGATAGTCGTTGGCCGTATCCAATCCAAACTGATGCTTCTCTGCATAGGCATCGTTATCGATTTTATTGGCCAAGATCCCCGTTGGCGTGGTCGCATTGCTCTCGGTGTCCACACCCCAGAACAATTCCAGCTTGGTCGGCTGCGCGCTTTTATCCAGACCCGACGGGTCAGTCACATTTACAATTGCGCTCAGATCCCCGCTCACATACCACTTGTTGAATAACTGAATGGCATTACTGGCCAGCGGGTCCAGACTGACTGCTGGCGGCTCCTGATCGACTGCTTCCGCAGGCTTGTTAAAGACCTTCTGGCTTTGCAGCGTCGGATCCGATTTCGCAAAGCGGTTGGCGTAATACATCGCCACTTTGTCATCGACTTTGCCGGTAAATTTTGTTTTCACAAAGTCGTAGAAATGTTCGCCCAGTTTCTCACGGTAATAATTTTCACCCAGCGGATCATTGGCAAAATACAGTTGCTGACCGGCGGCATTCTTTCCATCCGGTTTTCCGTCTCCAACGATATCCGTGTAATACAGTTTTGCCAGATCCGTACTGTTTTGTACCGCACTCGCATTGGCAATATCACCCATGGCTTCCAGCAGGAAGCGGTACAGATATTTACTGGACGGCGGATTTGGAATCGTCAGCAACTCATCATTATTCGCGTAATAAGTTGTGGTCGGGTTGAAGCCGAAGAACTGGCTGGTCTGCTCCCCGAACATGGCATTCACATCCGAGAGAATGCCCTGAGCCGTGCCTTGTGTTTTATTCGATTTATCAAACAGGTAATCAAAGAACCCGGACTGGAAAACCGACAGTTCCGTGATGATAAACTCACGATCCCCGGATTCACCGCCTACAATGCCGTAGCTGCGCAGGCCGTGTTCTTCGGTCAGGTCAAATTCAGTCAGTGCATTCTGACTCCATTTGTAGAACTGGGTAGACCCCGTCACCGTTACCCGGTGGATCTCACCGGCAAACTGAGAATGCGTCTGACAGCTAGCCGTGTCTTTTAGCGTGCCACCGCCTGTTTTCGACGGCTCAGCAAGCATCTTACACGACGCAATCGACGCCCACTGGCCGGAGGCGTTTAAACGTTCAATGGTTGCACTCGCGCCAATATAGGGCGACGTCACCTTGATTGAAGGTAGGTTAAAAGTAGATTTGAACTGAAACTTATAAGGCACAGATAAGTTGCCTGAACCATCCTCAGTCACAATGGTGATGGTTTGCGCGTAGCTTTCATCTACACGAGTAAAGTCTGCCCCGAAGATTTCCCGGACAAAGGGAATGAAATAACGTGCTTCGCTGATATAACCTTCGCTGTCGGGTGCCGGGAACACTTCATGGGGAAGCTGGCCCAGATTACTTTTCACTGTCCGGGTGATCGCGACCGGCTCACCGATTTTCCCCGCTTCATAAGTGACAATGACATTGAGTTCCTCTGCCGAGGAACTGGTCACTTCAGAGCTGCCCGTGGCGTCTGAAACACTCAGAGTCAGATACGGCACCTGATTCTGATCAAGCACCAGGGTGGTAAAGTCTGCAAAATCGACTTCCGGATGAACGCCTTTCAGCCCTTGCAGGGCATAAGCATAATTCAGGTTAAGATACTGTTTTCCGTACAGATCCTGGAAATATTCTTGCGTCAGGTTGTCCTGATATTCGCCGGTATCTGCGTCGAAGAACTTCATCGCGACTTCAGGAAACGCGACGCTTTGCGTCGGCGCTGTGGTATCCGACAGGATCAGATACTGTGTCTGACTTTTGTTGCCGTTACCATCCGTTGCAGTGAGAAAGAAGGTGGTCTGTCCGCCAATAAACAGACCACGGTCGAAATTCTGGGTAAACGCACACACATCTTCCTGAGTGTCAGGATCTTTTTGCATGGTACAGTTCAGTACGTCCGGCGCACCGGCGTTCACTGCAATGGTTGCGCTGGCAATCTCTGACCCGGCATCTTTGATGGTTCCGGTCAGGGTATAGAATGCCTTATTGACCGGGTTAAAGGTCTTCGGCGACGTGATATTGATCACTGGCGCGAGGTTATCCCACCGGAAAGAAACAGATTGCGCATCATCGGCATTTCCGAGCACATCAGCCACTTTCAGAACCAGACGTCCCTCAACGGGTTCAGCCGATAACTTATCAATTTCCAGCGTATTGACCTTGGTGACCACCAGCGTTTCACGCACACCACTGTCGAAAGCCTCAGACTGCACACTACAGAGTGAAGAAATACCGTTTTTACAGTTTTCCAGTTCGCCCCAGCCGCTTTCTGCGGTTTTGGTCTGCAAGAAAACTTCTGCGTACTCAATCCCGATAAAGTCGGTGACTTTGACTGAAACCAATCCAGAGCCGGACAAGGTTTCATTCCCGAAACGCACCACTTCCGGCGCATCTTCATCAATGGAAACTGGTGCTCGCGGGGCATAAATCCCGCCAGAAGCATTGTTCAGACGATTCACCAGCGGAGTGTAATCACTGGCTGGAGTCGAAGAAATATTGATGTCCGGGTTATTTACCACCCGGAGCAAATGCTGGGCTAATGTGTTGGTGTAATACTCAACATTCAGTTTTTGCAGACCAAACGACAGCGCCACCGGCAAAGCCGAGACTTCATCCAGTGACCAGCCATCCAATTGTCCGGTTGCCTGAATATCACGATATTGCAAATCAACCAGATTGTAAGAGGTATAAATGAGCTTTTCTTTGTCACTGCCGCCTGATTTTTCCAGCAGCTCATAAGCTGCTGAAGAGTATGCCAGCAAGAATGCGCCATACTGATGACCTTGTGTGGCAACAGCGCTGTAGTTACCGACAGAAATATCCAGTGGCTGAACCGAAAAGACATCAAATCCATACTGGCTGTTCACGGCTGCGTTTGCGGATTCAATGGCTGCCGCAGTCTGTTGACCTAAACGCTGAAAATTATATTCAGCCAGACCCGCGGCAATATTGGTCAGCGGAGTCAGCATGACATTCCGGTTTTGACCTTCCACAAAATTGACATAAGCCCGGAACTTCAGCGGGCCTCTGTCATTCACTGTCACGACATTTTTTGAATGCGGATCCAAATATCCGCCACCGTTAGCTTCAATATACAACGGCGTGGTCCCGGCCGTGAGCGCGATAGAAAAACGCCCATCCGGGTTGGTGTTGGTGGCAGCTAATAAACGACCTGCTTTACCATTGTTGAATTCGTAAACACTGACTCTTGCATTAGAAACCGCAGCATCAAATACGACGCCGCTGAGAATACCTTGCTGGCGATCTTTCGGATACTCAGGATAAGTTTCTTCACTGCCGCAAGCCGACAGGAGTACAAAAAGCAACAATAAAACAATTTGTCTGAACACGTTAGCCACACTGAATAATTGATCAATAGCGCATTATTATATGCAGTACAAGACTCAAAACAATCCAGTAAAAACAACAAATTATAAAATCACAATGACAGCCTAAACCGTCAGAATGACAGGAAAATAAGTAATTTAATCAGGCGGATTTCATGTGATTCAGCCAAAAACGACGCTTCCAAGCGAACATAAGGCCAATAAAATGTCTTATTAATGGCTATATTTGTGAGCTGTTCACCAAGCTTGTACAGCGAGCACTAATTTAGTGCAATCTGGCGCTGATTATTTCACCACATTGTTCGTATATCTGCCATTACTAAAAATTACCTTTCGTACGAAATGCTAATTACGGGGAAGTTTTACGGTCTGAAATGGACTGATGTTTTATTGAAGAACCCAGTCGATCAAGCTACATGCTTTGCTCTTCGGCTCTGCCACGACGTGCAATTGATACCTCATCCGTTTTAGCAAGTCTAATGTAATATGTCTCAGTACCTTCATTGAATCGCTCAATAGCACAGCTGTGCATCATTACCTGGGATCGATTTTACTCAACAGTAAATTTTGCGAAACAACATGGCATCACTGCACAGTTGCTTCTGCTTGGCAATAAGTGTGCTGCATAACTGGTTTGATGGGTGTAGCATCAACAACCAGGGTGAGAGCACGTATGCGGTAGTGTTCAAAGTTTTGTGTCTTTTCCTACACTTCCTAAAAACGGGGGGAGACACATCATGGCTGATAAATACGA
>NZ_JAUOQQ010000044.1:0-10066 GCF_030547675.1 Photobacterium sp. 2_MG-2023 | reverse complement strand
GGCTTATGGCTATCGAGATACTGGTTATTTCTTTCTGAAAATACGATCAGTCTTCCCCGGAGATCCGAGATGAACCAAAAAAAAGCGGCTGCCCGGGCAGCCGCATCTTTTCCTTGCTGATAATTATTTCAGCACCTCTTCCAGCGCCTTCAGGCACAGAGCGATATTCTCTTTACGTGCACCGTATCCCATCAGTCCAATGCGCCATGCTTTTCCGGCCAGAGCCCCCAGGCCGGCTCCGATTTCCAGGTTATACTCTTCCAGCAGAGTCTGACGCACTTTCGCATCATCGGCCCCGTCAGGGATAAAAACAGCATTGAGTTGCGGCAAGCGGCTTTTCTCATCCACCACAAAGCGGATCCCCATAGCTTCCAGGCCATCGCGCAGTAACTCGTGCATCTCGGCATGGCGCTGCCACGCATTTTCCAGCCCTTCATGTTGTAAACGAACCAGTGCTTCGTGCAGCGCATACAAGCTATTGACAGGGGCTGTATGGTGATAGCTGCGCTTACCTTCACCACTCCAGTAGGCCAGCACCAGGCTTTGATCCAGAAACCAGCTCTGAACCGGTGTCTTACGTTGCTGAATTTTCTCCACGGCCCGCGGCGAAAAGGTCAGCGGAGACAGGCCCGGTACACAGGACAAACACTTCTGACTGCCTGAGTACACGGCATCCAGTTGCCATTCATCAACCTTCAGCGGCACCCCGCCCAATGAGGTTACCGCATCAACAATGGTCAGGCAGTCATGGTCACGGGCTAAACGGGATAAGGTTTCAGCATCGCTCAGTGCACCGGTTGAGGTTTCCGCATGCACAAAAGCCAGTATTTTCGCATCCGGATGGGCTTTGAGTGCTGCTTCAACGGCTTGCGGATCAACCGGCTCTCCCCATTCATTATCCACCAGCACAGCTTCACCGCCGCAGCGCACAACATTTTCCCGCATCCGCTCGCCAAATACCCCGTTACGGCAGACGATCACCTTCTCGCCCGGCTCAACCAGATTGACAAAACAGGCTTCCATTCCTGCACTGCCCGGCGCAGATACCGCTATAGTAAATGGGTTGGTAGTCTGAAATGCATACTGAAGCAATTGCTTAAGCTCATCCATCATTCCAATGAACAGTGGGTCAAGATGACCGACAGTCGGGCGGCTGAGCGCCTGCAACACCTGCGGATAAATGTCCGACGGACCGGGTCCCATCAGTATGCGTTGAGGTGGGTAAAAACTGTGAATTGTCATAAGGCTTCTCCATCTGCACAGACACATAAGTTACTTATAAATTCAGTGCATTAGTTATTGTTGGCAACAGTCGCTTTTACAGGGCATTCCTAGCGAGCATAACAGAACCACCCGTACCTGAAACCAGGCAGGCAAATTTATGCAAAGTCAGTAACAATCTTGACACAGAAAAATGCATTCAAGCATTGACAAAGCCCCCCCTCTCATATTCAATAAGGGCAATTTTTGTTCACCCTGAGAAAGCTCATTTTTCAGGTGAAAACGGAAGAGGCGCGTTATCCAGGTATCTATGCGGCGGGGCCCCACCCCAAAGCACCATAGAGAGGGGGAGCAACGCCGAGATACGGTGAGACAGGGGGCTTGCCGTATCGGCTTTGAAGGTTGAATCCTTCTGGCTGTCACCTGCATCATCCAGTGCAGGTGGAGAGCTTCTGGTAGCAGCAGTCTTAGTACGTCTCGCCTAATGGCTCTTCTGACACTCAAGTCGGAAAGATTCCCCAAATTTTGCCCCATGTTTACGCTTTGTTAAGTGGGAGATCACATTGAGCCCTGTAATTTCTTCTTCAGCGTTGAACGCTGAAATCACAGTCGCAAAATTTGGCGGCACTAGTGTGGCTGATTTCGTTGCAATGAGCCGTAGTGCTAAGATAGTTATCAATAATCCGACAACCAAACTGGTGTTGATCAGTGCGTGTTCCGGTGTGACTAATATTTTAGTCGAACTGGCCAACGGCGTGGCCGATGCCGGGCACCGACATAACCTGATGGAGCGCCTTCGCGCCATTCACCACAGCGTGCTGGCGGATTTACAGCAGCCTGAACAGGTTGCGGGTAACATTGATGAACTGCTCGATCAGGTCGCCGAACTTGCCATAAAAGCCGCAGAACATAAATCGGCTGAGCTGACAGATCAACTGGTTGCCAACGGTGAATTGCTGTCTACCCATCTGTTTACGCAAATCATGTGTGAGATGGGTGCTGACGCATTGCGTTACGATATCCGGGAAGTGCTGCGTACTGACAGCCGCTTTGGTAAAGCCAGCCCTGAACAGGAAATGATTCGTCAACTGACAGAGGAAAAGCTATTACCTCTGCTGCAGGATAAGATTATCGTTTCTCAGGGTTTCATCGGTAGTGATGAGCAAGGTCGCACAACAACACTTGGCCGCGGTGGCAGTGATTACAGTGCCGCCCTTATGGCTGAGGCGGTGAGTGCCGGCACATTGGAAATCTGGACTGATGTCCCAGGCATGTACACCACAGATCCGCGTATTGCGCCCAAAGCCACGCCAATCAAAGAAATCAGCTTCAGCGAAGCCTCTGAGATGGCCAATTTTGGCGCCAAGATCTTGCATCCATCGACATTGATCCCGGCCGTTCGCCGTCAGATCCCTGTGTTTGTTGGATCGTCCAGGGCACCAGAGCAAGGCGGCACCTGGATCCGTAAATCCGTTACTGAAGCACCGCTGTTCCGTGCGCTGGCACTGCGCTCGAACCAGACCCTGATCACCCTGACCAGCCTGAACATGTTTCATGCTTATGGTTTCCTGGCCGAAGTCTTCCGGATTCTGGCTGAGCATAAGGTCTCTGTTGATCTGATTTCTACCTCTGAAGTCAGCGTGTCTTTGACCATGGATCAGACCGATACAGGCGGCGGCGCACCCACGCTGCCTCCGGGGGCGCATGCCGCGCTCAGTGAGCTGTGTCGCGTTGAGATTGAACAGGATCTGTGCCTGATTTCGCTGATTGGTAACCGCATGAGTCAGACTGCCGGTTCAGTGAGTACCGTGTTCGATTCGCTGGACGAGTACAAGCTGCGTATGATTTGCTACGGTGCCAGCCCGCACAACCTGTGCTTCCTGGTTAAAACCGAACATGCCATGCCTATTGCTCAGAATCTGCACCGTAAGATTTTTGAGTAATTTCACGTCCCGTTCCGGTAAAAAAGGCGCTCATTGAGCGCCTTTTTGTCTTCAGTGAACAGCTATCACAGATTAGGCCCCAGCCATTTCTCCGCTTCGATCTCACCCCAGCCTTTGCGCTCGGCGTAGCTTTCCATCTGGTCACGCTGGATCTGTGCAACGGCAAAATAGCGCGATTCCGGATGTGAGAAGTACCAGCCTGATACGGCCGCCCCCGGCCACATGGCGTAGCTTTCTGTCAGAATCATGCCGGTATTGGCCTCCGCATCCAACAATGTCCAGATCTCGCCTTTCTCTGTGTGTTCCGGACAAGCCGGATAGCCTGGCGCTGGCCGGATACCCTGGTATTTCTCACGGATCAGATCTTCGTTACTCAGGTTCTCGTCCGGCGCATAGCCCCAGATCTCCTTACGGACAGTCTCATGCATGAATTCCGCAAAGGCTTCAGCAAGACGATCTGCCACCGCTTGAATCATAATCGCGTTGTAATCATCGCCTTTGGCTTTAAACTGATCGGCAATCTCATATTCACCGATTCCGCCGGTTACCGCAAAGGCACCAATCCAGTCAGCTTTACCGCTTTCTTTCGGGGCAATGTAATCCGACAGACAGTAATTCGGCCCTTTGGGTTTCTCTGTCTGCTGGCGCAGTCCGCGTAAGGTTGTCAGTACCTGGGTTCGGGTCTCATCGGTGTAGACTTCGATATCATCACCAATATTATTGGCCGGGAATAAGCCACAGACACCATTGGCCTTTATCATGCCGCTGGCTTCGATCTCATCCAGCAGCTGATTGGCATCATCAAATAGGCGCTGGGCTTCCTGACCCACTACTTCGTGGCGCAAAATGGTGGGATATTTACCACTCAGCGACCAGGTCATAAAGAAGGGCGTCCAGTCGATATAACGCCGCAATGTCGCGATATCAAAATCCTTGAACACGTGGATCCCCGGCTTTTGCGGCGCGGGAGGAGTGTAGCTATTCCAGTCAATCGCCACTTTATTGGCGCGGGCAGCTTCCAGGCTGACAGGAGCACTTCGTGGACGCTTGCGGGCGTGTTGCTCCCGCACTACCTCGTATTCCTTGTCAAGGCGCTCAACAAACGCTGGCCGCTGGGCATCCGACAAGAGTGCCGAACATACCCCTACAGCACGCGAGGCGTTTGAGACATAAACGACAGGGGCATGGTAGTTCTGCTCAATTTTGACTGCCGTGTGGGCCTTGGACGTTGTAGCCCCGCCAATCAGCAAAGGAAGATCAAAGCCCTGGCGCTCCATTTCTTTGGCAACATGCACCATTTCATCAAGTGAAGGAGTGATCAGCCCGGAGAGGCCGATAATATCGACCTTCTCTTCTTTGGCCACTTTCAGGATCTTGTCGCAAGACACCATGACGCCCAGATCGATGATCTCGTAGTTATTACACTGCAGCACCACTCCGACAATATTTTTACCGATATCGTGCACATCGCCTTTCACCGTGGCGAGCAGTATTTTGCCGTTAGTGCGTCCGACTTGCTTCTCGGCATTGATGTAAGGTTCGAGATAAGCGACGGCCTGTTTCATCACCCGAGCTGATTTCACCACCTGAGGCAAGAACATTTTACCTTCACCGAACAGATCACCGACTATGTTCATACCTGCCATCAAAGGCCCTTCAATCACCTCTAACGGTTTTTCCGCGTTCTGACGGGCTTCTTCGGTATCTTCAACAATAAACTCAGTGATCCCTTTGACCAGCGCATGGGACAGGCGTTTATCGACCGGCCAGCCGCGCCATTCAGCGGCTGTTTTATCTTCTACCGCTTCGCCGCTGCCCCGGTACTTATCCGCAAGATCCAGCAAGCGCTCGGTAGAGTCATCCCGGCGATTCAATACAACGTCTTCAACGGCTTCGCGTAACTCGTCTGCCAGGTCATCGTAAATGGCCAGCTGACCGGCATTCACAATGCCCATATCCATGCCATTTTTAAAACAGTGATACAGGAACACGGCATGAATCGCTTCCCGCACAGGATCATTACCACGGAACGAGAAAGACACATTCGAAACACCACCCGACACCATCGCATGTGGCAGAGTGCGCTTGATGTCTCCTACAGCTTCAATGAAATCAACCGCGTAGTTATTGTGCTCATCAATCCCGGTAGCTACTGCGAAAATGTTCGGGTCAAAAATGATATCTTCCGGCGGGTAGCCCACCTCATCAACCAGAATGCGATAGGCATTGGTACAGATCTCTATCTTACGCTCACGGGTATCGGCCTGACCCACTTCATCAAACGCCATCACAATCACGGCTGCGCCATAGCGGCGAATCAGTTTCGCCTGTTCAACAAACCTCTCTTTACCTTCTTTGAGAGATATTGAGTTAACAATTGGCTTACCCTGCACACACTTAAGGCCAGCTTCCAGTATTTCCCACTTGGATGAGTCAATCATAATGGGGACACGGGAGATTTCAGGCTCAGAGGCACACAGGTTCAGAAAGCGCACCATGGCAGCTTCGGCATCCAGCATGCCTTCATCCATATTGATATCGATGATCTGAGCACCGGCTTCCACCTGCTGACGTGCCACTTCCAGCGCTTCGTCATAAAGCTCTTCTTTGATTAACCTACGGAAACGGGCTGAACCTGTCACATTGGTCCGCTCACCGACATTGACAAATAAAGTGTCTTTTTCAATGGTTAGCGGCTCAAGCCCTGATAAACGGCAGGCCACAGGAATCTCAGGCAATGGACGTGGCGCTACATTCTCCGTCACCCGGGCCATTTCACGAATATGCTCTGGCGTGGTGCCACAACAACCGCCCACCAGGTTCAGAAAGCCGGACTCCGCCCATTCTTTGATATGCTCAGCCATTTCTGTCGCTTCAAGGTCATACTCGCCGAATGCGTTTGGCAGACCGGCATTCGGGTGCGCTGATACCGCACACTCAGAAATACGTGATAATTCTTCCACATACTGACGCAGCTCATCCGGACCCAATGCACAGTTAAGGCCAAATGAAATAGGTTTGACGTGTCGCAGAGAATTGTAAAAAGCTTCAGTGGTTTGTCCTGATAAGGTGCGGCCGGAGGCATCGGTGATTGTGCCTGAAATCATAACAGGCAAAGTCACGCCCAGCTCTTCAAAGACCTTATCCACGGCAAACGCACAGGCTTTGGCATTCAGGGTATCAAAAATAGTTTCAATCAGGATGATATCGGACCCGCCAGCTATCAGGGCGCGGGTTGATTCGGAATACGCTGCTACCAATAGATCAAACGACACGTTCCTGAAACCGGGATCGTTCACATCCGGTGATATCGAACAGGTACGGTTAGTCGGACCGAGAACACCAGCTACAAATCGTGGTTTGTCCGGTGTTTTCGCCGTCCACTCATCAGCCGCCTGACGAGCCAGCTTTGCCGCTTCGAAATTAATCTCGGCACTCAGACTCTCCATGTCATAGTCAGCCATGGCAATAGTCGTTGAGTTGAAAGTGTTGGTCTCAAGAATATCAGCGCCGGCTTCAAGATAAGCGGAGTGAATATCCTTGATCAGTTGCGGCTGGGAGAGTACCAGCAGATCGTTATTGCCTTTAAGATCCGAATGCCAATCAGAAAAACGTTCACCACGGTAATCCTCTTCATCCAGCTTGTAGCTCTGGATCATGGTGCCCATGCCCCCATCTATGATGAGGATCTGTTCCTTAAGTCGCTTTTGTAATAAATCCGTACCCTTCGACACTGCTTACTTCCTTACACTTAAACCTATCAGCTGCTAACATCCTATCACAGCCTGATTGGAAATCTAGACGTCCATATATCGTTTGCGAAAACTTATTATCCAAGCGTAAGCCTAAAGTTTTTATGGCTATCAGAGGCCCGAGCATTTATATTTTGTCACAATTTTTGCTTAACACTTTAACAACAGATGAGGATCAAGGATGTCGGTATACAGTACCCTCTGTTTTCTCGCCGCCGCTGCGATGGTTATTGCCTTTATTAACCACAAAATAGGCAAGATGCAAACCACTATCGCCATCACAGCCGGTGCTATTATTTTATCGCTCGGAATTGTGATCGCAGGCCACAACGGCTGGTTTCACCTCGAAGAAATTGCTGCGGAACAGCTGGGTCAGATCGATTTCGAAAGCTTTCTGCTAAAAGGCATTTTAGGCTTCTTACTTTTTGCTGGCGGTTTAGGGATCAAGCTGCCACATCTCGAAGATCAAAAATGGGAAATCACCATTCTGGCACTGGGGGCCACACTGTTTTCCACATTCTTCATCGGTGGCAGCCTTTGGTGGATATGCCAGATGCTGGGAATCCAGTTAGACCTGATTTACTGCCTGCTGTTCGGCGCATTAATTTCACCGACGGACCCAATAGCCGTGCTGGCGATAGTAAAAAAACTGCACGCGCCGCGCCGCATCTCCACACAAATTGAAGGTGAGTCGCTGTTTAACGATGGATTTGGCCTGGTCATCTTCGTCACTTTGTTTACCATCGCCTTTGGTGATGAAGCACCTACTGTGCTGGGTGTTGGCCATCTTTTCCTGCAGGAAGCCATTGGTGGCATAACCTATGGTTTTGTTCTCGGCCTGCTGTTCCATTATCTGATCAGTTCGACAGACGATCACTCCATGGAACTTCTGCTGACTCTGGGAATCCCAACGGCTGGTTATGCTTTTGCCGATGTTATTCATGTGTCCGGGCCGCTAGCTATGGTGGTCTCCGGTATCATGATAGGCAACTGGACCCGTTATATCGGCTTTTCTAAAGAGAGTGAAGACCATCTGGATCACTTCTGGGAGTTGGTTGATGAATTCCTGAACGGTGTACTCTTCCTGCTGATTGGTATGAGCATGCTGTCTTTCAGCTTCCATGAGGAAGACTGGACACTGATGGTGATAGCTGTGCCGCTGGTGCTACTGGCGCGCTACCTGAGTGTGAAGCTGTCGTACCTTGGCTTTAAACGTTTCCGCCAATACAATCCCGAGTCGGTGAAGATCCTCACTTGGGGTGGCTTGCGTGGTGGTCTTGCTCTGGCGATGGCGATGGCGATCCCTGCCGGTGTTATCGTTATTCCGGAGAAAAATATTGATGTGAAAGAGATAATTCTGGTGATGACCTATTCAGTCGTGGTGTTCTCTATCCTGATCCAGGGCTCTACCATTACACCTATGATCGAAAAAGCTAAAGCCTGGGAAGCGAAGAAAGCGAAAGAGAACAAACAAACCGCTCATGCTCACCAACAACCGGAAACCGATCCCAAATCCTGAATACTGACGATGAAAAAGACCTGCTTTGGCAGGTCTTTTTATTTGTGAGGGCAACGTCAATCAGTCGTCCTTGGTGAATTTATCTTCCGAGAAGTGATCCAAATCATAAGGCGTTTGCTGATAGACACAATAGTTCAGCCAGTTGGCAAATAACAAATGGCCATGACTGCGCCAACTCGCAACAGGCGGTTTATCCGGATCATTATCCTGATAGTAATTTACTGGGATTTTGGGCTCCATCCCCTCTCCCAGATCACGCATATATTCATTATGTAATGTATGGGCATCGTATTCAGGATGTCCTGTCACGAAGACATTACGCTTATCTTTGGTGGCGGCTAAATACACTCCTGCCTGATCTGAGGTGGCCAGAATGTCCAGATCAGTGTGCTCCGATAAAAACTCAGGCGAGAAGTCGGCATAGCGCGAGTGGGGAGCCCAAAAGGTATCGTCAAAACCTCTCAGAAGAGGATGATGGGGATTGTGGACCCTATGGGTGTAGATACCTGATAATTTCTCTTTGCGGGTACGCTTAGGTAAATCGTACATCAGCTTAAGCCCAGCCTGAGCGGCCCAGCACACATACATGGTCGAAGTCACGTGCCCTTTCGCCCAGGTCAGAATGGCCTGGATTTCTTCCCAGTACAGCACATCTTCAAACTGCACTAAGCCCAGCGGAGCACCTGTCACAATCAAACCATCGAAATTTCTGTGCTTCACCATTTCGAATTGCCGGTAGAACGTATCCAAATGCTCCGTTGGCGTATTTTTCGTCGGGCGGTTATCAATCCGCAGTAACTCAACATCAACCTGCAGAGGACTGTTTGATAACAGACGAAGAAACTGAGTTTCAGTTTCAATTTTTTTCGGCATCAGATTAAGCAACAATACCTTCAGCGGGCGAATTTCCTGACTGGCAGCGCGTTTTGCAGACATGACGAAGATATTCTCACTACGAAGAATATCAGTTGCCGGTAACTGATCAGGAATTTTAATGGGCATGTGTTGCTCTCCCTAAGATGTACAGACGTCCAGATACCCAAAAATTATAGAATTTCTACTCACACTGCAAGCTTTACCGCATTAAAAGAATTATAGATAGTTAAGAACATAATGAATAATTCTAATGAAAGCAGCAGGCTAGCGAAAGAGACGCTGAAAATAGCAGATAACAGAAATGAAAAAACCCAGCCGAAGGCTGGGTTTTGAAGGAGGTGCTTAGTAATGTCCTACTCTCACATGGGGAGGCCCCACACTACCATCGGCGCTGCTGCGTTTCACGTCTGAGTTCGGCATGGGATCAGGTGGTTCCACAGCGCTATTGTCACTAAGCAAATTCTGGTGCTAGTACCCAGATTTGAACTGGGGGCCTCACCCTTACCAAGGGTGCGCTCTACCAACTGAGCTATACCAGCAAATTCTTATCTAAACAAAGTCTTACGCTTCACTGCTTTGTTTGAGTAATTTGTCGCTGTGCGATGACGATTTTGATGCGAGAAGCGCAATGTACATTCAGTACATGAGCATCGCAGCACTCAAAAGCGGCAAGCTACAGTAGACAAATTGGCAATTAAAGCCTGGCGATGACCTACTCTCACATGGGGAGACCCCACACTACCATCGGCGCTGCT
>NZ_JAUOQQ010000043.1:0-13875 GCF_030547675.1 Photobacterium sp. 2_MG-2023 | reverse complement strand
CTTTCTTGTCCATATTGTCTATCCTTAAGCCTTTAAGGCTGAAGCTTAGACAATTACACAGAATTCAGGACAGTCTCTGATTTTTTATCTCCCCCAACGACACCTCGAATCTCTCTTCAATTAATCCATCATTCTCGTAGGATGTTTTCGGCGGTCCCGAGCACTCAATAGTACTCTTCAGTCAATGATAACTACATACATAAATACATATCGTGATGTATTGCATTCAAGTAAATTTATACACTAATTCTTATATTAGCTTTACCTATTTGAAGAGATGATAAATTAATAAAAAACGCTGTTCTCATCACTTTTATTACATTTTTTGGCAATGGTAATTATTTTCAGCTGGTTTTATCCGGTGAGTTGAGTGCTGCGTCAGGCTATTCGAACGTTGCATCAGGGGAAGCCAGTACGGCTTTGGAAATATTACCAAAGCTATCTGTGACCACAATAGACTGCAGGGTGAGAGCACGTATGTTTACTTTTTGAACGCACGTAAGTTCTCTCGGGCTGGTTGAGTAATAATTAGACACCTCATGCATTTCACACCAGTGGCAGGCGGTTAAAAATCACTCTTTTTGTAGATTCCAACATGCTTTTTATATGGTGATTTTACAACTTGTTAACTCATGCTCTCACCCTGCAATAGACTGGGCTTTACTGAAGCATCTGACGTGGGTGATAGAAAGTGAAATAAATCAAATGAATTGAACGAATAATTAATGGAGATTATGTTGGCGGGGTAATGCTTAGGTTGGCTATGTAAGGATTCTCCCTCAATCCAGAGGGAGAAACGTGCAGGCTAAGGTAAGATCTCATACTTCTTGATTTTATGATTGAGCGTACTCACAGGGACAGCCAGCGATTCAGCGGCTTTTCGGGTCTGCCAATTAAAACGCTCCAGAGTTTTGATAATGACATCCCGCTCGTACTGATTGACCGAATCTTTTAATGATCCGGCGTCAATCTCGGGTAATTCAACCTCAAAAATCGTTTCTTCGGGGATATCAGCAGGAATAAAGGTATCCATTTCGCCCAGTTCCAGTGCGTCTACCGTTTCAAAATCCGACAGCAAAACCGCTCGCTCTATGACATTTCTCAGCTCCCTGACATTACCCGGAAAGCCGTACTCCAGCAGTTGCTTGCGGGCTTTTTTGCTCAACACCGGCTCGCTGTCCAGCTGCATTTTCTGGCTGGTATGCGTAATAAAGTGCTCTGCCAGTGGCAGAATGTCATCCTGACGTTCACGCAGTGGCGGCAGATTAATCGGAAAGACATTCAGACGGTAAAACAGGTCGGCGCGAAACTCGGCTTTCTGGATTTTATCCATCAGATTACAGTGCGTTGCCGCAACCACACGAACATCAATACTGCGCTCTTCACTGCTGCCAATGGCACGGAATTTACGTTCTTGTAATACACGCAGTAACTTGGCCTGGAGCAGCAGTGGCATATCACCGATTTCATCAAGAAAAAGCGTGCCGCCATCGGCAGCTTCAAACAGACCAATTTTGTCTTTATCAGCGCCGGTAAAAGCGCCTTTTTTATGACCAAACAGCTCCGACTCGAGCAATTGCTCCGGGATAGCCGCGCAGTTCTGCGCGATAAAGGGTTTATCTGAGCGATTGGAATTGTCGTGAATATAGCGGGCAATCACTTCCTTGCCAGCGCCGGTTTCGCCTCGCAGCAACACATCAACCGGTAAGGTAAGAATGCGTTGCAGCCGTTCCAGTACCTGACGCATTGGTTCGCTTTCCGCAATCGGCCCATCATAGTTGGGCTTTTTGCGGGCTTTCAGCTGCTGATTTTCGCGGTTAAGCGCGGCATTGTCGGCTTCTAAATTGCGCAGGCTGGTGTGGTAAGTGTCCAGCAGGGTGGCTTGACGAATACTGGTGCCAGCCAGTTTGGTAAAGACAGACAGTGACTGTTCATCATCGATCAGGCATAAGTCGAACAACACCAGTAATCCAACGGTGAGGTCCTGGTGATCTTTCAGCGGCCAGGCCAGCAGGTTGGCACTGTGCAGACCCATAGCTGCTTCGTTCTGATAAATCAGGTCACAGTTATAGCCGGAGTAGGTGTACAGATCGTTGATCAGGACGATCTCGCCAGAAGTGATGGCATAACCCAAAGGGTCATTATCTTTGAGCATATCAAGCTGCATTGGCAGCCAGGTATGGTCAATAATGGCTTGCTCATGCTTGTGTACGCTGAGGGGAACTAATGCCTGTCCGGTTTGGTCCAGCACGTACATGATGCCGTGCTTCGCCTGGGTCAGTTGTCGTGCCGCAGCCAGAATGGCGTCCATAGTGGACGCCAGCTGTGTACGGTCTGACAATGTCTGACTGATTGCCAGTAGCAGGTTATTGAGTTCTCCAGAATTAACTGAAGGCATACTCGATCAATCCTTGTTCATCAACAGAAACTGTCAGTGTGGTGTGAACACTTTCTTCACCCTGATGCCCCAACAGTTCATTGGAGAGCTGAGGCAGAAGCTGACGGTTGATCACTGCATCGATATTACGTGCACCGGTTTCGCTCAGTCGGCAATGGCCCAGCACAAAGTCGACCAGATCCTGTTCAAAGGCCAGCGTCAGGTCGTGATTGGCTTTCAGGCGGGTGCCGAGTTTGCCCAGCTTGTGCTGAATAATGTCGGTCATCGCGTCATCGGCCAGGGGCAGATAAGGAATCACGTTCATGCGGGCCAGCAGAGCCGGTTTGAAATAGCGGTTCAGTGTCGGACGAATGGCATCAGCAATCTGCGGCGCGGTGATGTCGCCGCTTTGCTGAGTCAGTGCTTCGATTTCTTGCGTCGCCAGGTTACTGGTCATCAGGATCAGGGTGTTTTTGAAGTCAATTGCCCGGCCTTCGCCGTCGTTCAGTGTGCCCTTGTCGAAGACCTGATAAAACAGGTTCATCACTTCCGGATCGGCTTTTTCCACTTCATCCAGCAGCACCACAGAATACGGGCGCTGACGCACGGCTTCAGTCAGCATGCCACCTTCACCGTAACCCACGTAACCCGGCGGTGAACCGATCAGGCGCGAAACGGTGTGCTTCTCCTGGAACTCAGACATGTTGATGGTCGTCATAAAGCGGTCGCCACCGAACAGCTGATCAGCAATGACGCGGGCCGTTTCCGTTTTACCCACACCACTCGGGCCAACCAGCAGGAAGACACCCATAGGGGCATCCGGGTTCATCAAACCGGCTTTAGCGGCGCGGATGCCTTCACTGAGCGAGCTGATCGCAAACGGCTGGCCCTTGATCACGCTTCCCAGTGACTCATCTAATTGCAGCACCGAGGAAGACTCGTCTTTTAATACTTTACCGACTGGTACGCCGGTCCAGTCTGCGATGACCTGGCTGATTTCTTCGGGGCCAACTTCAAAGTGAACCAGCACTTCGTTTGTACGGCAGGCATCCAGTGCTTCCTGACAGCGCAGAATGGCAGCACGAATTGAGGCTTCATCCATATCTGTTGCGTTGTCATCCGCTTCGTCTTCAGCAGAGGCTGTCTCTGTGGCTTCGCCAGTGGCAATATGCAGCTTCTGGCGCAGGCTGATCATTTCATCAATCAGAGACTTTTCCTGATGCCATTGGGCTGTCAGTGCTGTCAGTTCATGGTTCAAGTCAGTGATCTGGTTTTCAATCTGCGGGATAAGGGACGCATTTTTCTTATCGCCGGTTTGCTGCAGTTCGTCACGCTTCAGGCCTTCCAGTTCCCGATTAAGCGAGGCAATCTGCTGTTGCAGGCTTTCAACCGGAGCGGGTGTCGCTCTCAGGCTGATATTGACGCGGGCACACGCGGTATCCAGCACATCAATGGCTTTATCCGGCAGCTGACGACCGGAGATATAGCGAGAAGACAGCTCTGCCGCACAGGCGATAGCATCATCCCGCACATAGATATTGTGGGCTTTTTCATAAGCCGGACGCAGGCCGCGAATAATCAGGGCAGCCTCTTTCGGTGAAGGCTCGTCTAACTTCACCAATTGGAAGCGGCGGGCCAGCGCCGGATCTTTTTCAAAGTATTTTTTGTATTCCGACCAGGTGGTTGCCGCGATGGTTTTCACTTCACCCCGTGCCAGCGCGGGTTTGAGCAGGTTAGCGGCGTCACTGCCACCGGCCTGATTACCGCCGCCAACCAGCGTATGGGCTTCATCAATGAAAAGAATAATAGGCGTCGGTGAGTTTTTGACTTCATCAAGGACGCCATTCAGGCGTTTTTCGAACTCGCCTTTTACACTGGCACCGGCTTGCAACAAACCCATATCCAGGCCGAACAGTTCGACGCCTTTGAGGATATCCGGCACATCGCCTTCAACAATTTTCAGCGCCAGGCCTTCTACCACGGCGGTTTTTCCGACACCCGGTTCACCGACTGCAATGGGGTTATTCTTACGGCGACGGGCGAGAATATCGATGATCTGGCGAATTTCCCGGTCGCGGCAGAACACAGGGTCGATTTTACCTTCACGGGCTTTACCGGTGAAATCTATGGTGAACTTACTCAGTGCAGTGCCTTCCTGGCGCGGATCGCTGCTCTCGGTATTGGCAACCTGCGCTTCAATGGAATCTGCGGTGAACTGATCAAAGTTTCGTTTCAGGGTTTCGCTGTTGATCGGTTCGAACAAGCTCTGAATGTCATGTTGGCCGTAACGCACCGGGTTTTTAACCAGTGTCAGCAGTAATGCCCCGGTTCGGATCTGTTGCTGCCCTAAGTCGATGGATGACATCAGCCAGGTTTCCTGCAGCCATTCAATCAATAGGGCAGAAAAAACAGGTTTACCACCGGCGGATTTATCACTGCGCTGCAGCGAAGCATTCAGGGACTGGCGAATTAAATTTTCGGAGCAGTCAAAACTTGCCAGAATTAAGTCGAAATCACTATTTGGGCGTTCAAGCAGACTAAGCAAATAATGCTCAATCGATACTTCCGTTGAACGTTCAGAAACAGCGAGTGCGGCTGCATCTTCCAGTGCGACTTTCGCAATAGGATGCAGGCGTTGAATCAGAGAAGCTAAATTTACGTTAATCATAGGCCCATCAAATTCGAATCAGGTAAAGCCCGGATTATAATCAGATTTTAAAAAGGCCGATGGCCGAAACCAGTGCGATAAGTCGCTGTATTAGTGACTATTTTAATACTTGGTGGCAATTAGCATGGGTGCATGGTGGTAAGGGGTTTCACTATGAGCTTTTTAATAGGAAAAAGCACTGTAAAGGCAGGCAATTTAACGGATGTCGAAAAATGTGGCAGAGGTTTAAGATTTCACTAAATAAGCGAGAGCTGGCCAGATAAATTGGCGTTTATATAAAAAGAAGAAAGACAGTTAAAAGAAAAATATGGGTGTGAAAATGGTTGCTGCAAATTTCGGGTTAAAAAAACAAAAAATTAGAAAATTTCCCAAAAAGTTGGCAATAAAAATGAGTTAAAAATTCACGAAAAGTTGTAAGACTCTGTTTTTAAATGAAATTAAAAGTTGGCACGGTGGTTGCTTTGTATTAATCATCGCAAAGAGCAGCGTTATGCTCTACTTATCTAAATGATTAAAATTTAAGGGAAAGTGATTATGCCAACTCCAGCTTATATGTCTATTCATGGTGAAACTCAGGGTCACATTACTAAAGATGCTTACACGGCAGATTCTGTTGGTAACACTTGGCAGGAAGCACACGTTGACGAATTCCTGGTTCAGGAACTGGACCATGTTCTGACGGTTCCTCGTGACCCACAAAGCGGTCAGCCAACAGGTCAGCGTGTTCACCGTCCAATTATCGTGACTAAGCAGCAAGACCGTACTTCGCCATTGCTGTTCAACGCATTGGTCAGCGGTGAGAAGCTGCCAGAAGCTTACATCAACTTCTACCGCACTTCGACTCAAGGCAAGCAAGAGCATTACTACACCATCAAACTGATTGATGCACTGCTGGTTGATATGCAAACCCGTATGGCGCACTGCCAGGATGCAGCTACTTCTGACCGTGTGGTTGAAGAAGTAC
This sequence comes from Photobacterium sp. 2_MG-2023, assembly GCF_030547675.1. NCBI lineage: Bacteria > Pseudomonadati > Pseudomonadota > Gammaproteobacteria > Vibrionales > Vibrionaceae > Photobacterium > Photobacterium sp. 2_MG-2023. The sequence goes on along the minus strand of NZ_JAUOQQ010000043.1, from coordinate 7,866 downwards.
TGAAACTGACTTACCGCGCCATTGAAGTGACCCACGAAGTCTGTGGTACTGCAGGTAACGACGACTGGCGTACACCGCGCGAAGCGTAATAACGCCGATTCATGGGGGCCGGTTCCGGCCCCTTTTGTCATAGTTGTATCAGGTAAAAGTAATGAGTAATCCGGTTCAATTTTCCTTCTCTATCGAAGAAACAGAACACGAATTTCGTGTTGAAGAATTTAAGATCACCGAGCGTCTGTTTCAACCTTTTGAAATTAACGTCACATTGCTTTCACGTGATGCAGATATTGCTTTTGAGGACGTTATCCGTAAGGCAGGGGTGCTGCAACTTTTCGGTCAGGGGAGCGGTGTATCCCGTGTTTTCCATGGCACAGTCAGTGAAGCCCGCTTCCTGGGCACAGGTCGCCAGTTCAGCCGCTATGAGTTAAAGCTGGTGCCCGATCTCTGGTTTCTGACTCAGCGGCAGGATTGCCGTATTTTTCAGGATCAAACGATCAATGACATCATCGAAGCCGTGCTGGAAGAAGCTGGCGTAACCGCGGTACGTATGCTTGCCGATGCAGGCGAAAAGCAGGAGTATATTCTGCAGTATCACGAGACCGATCTGGCATTTATCCATCGCCTGATGTCTCAGCATGGACTGTGGTATTACTTCGATCATACCCACAGCGGCCATGAACTGGTGATTGTGGATAAGAATGAACTGGTCAACGCGCTGCCCAGCACTGCCGAAAACGCCACCTTGATCCCCGGCGCCGAGCAAACGCCCATCCTGTATCATGCCGACTCGGGCGGGGTGCCGGATCGCGAACATATCTTTGACGCCGATTTTGCCACCCGTGTTCATACCGGTGCGGTTTCACAGAACGACTATAACTACCTAACGCCTAAAACCCGTCTGATGGCGGACGTGCCGGAATCGGATGAAGCCGAGGTCTATACCGATCTGGCCGTGTATCGTTATCCGGGACGTTACGGCCAGCAACCTCAGGGTAAGTTACAGTCTGATTACCGCTTGTCAGCCCATAAGGTGTCCGGCACTGAGCTGAAAGCAACAACCTGTGTCATGCGGTTGATCCCCGGTTACAGCTTCCTGATGGAACGCCATCCGCGCCAGTCTCTGAACCGTGATTTCATACTGCTGGAAGTGAAGCACGAAGGAAGCGATCCGCAGGCTCACGCAGAAGAAGCCGGTGATGAACCCACCACCTATCACAACAAAGTGATCGCATTCCCGGCCGATATGACTTACCGGGCATCGGCCTTGCCGGCACCTGTTGTGGAAGGCCCGCAAACCGCGGTAGTGGTCGGTCCGGCGAACGAAGAAATCTATACCGACAACCTGGGCCGCATCAAGATTCAGTTCCATTGGGACAGATTGGGTGCGTCGGATGAACACTCAAGCTGCTGGGTACGTGTCAGCCAGAGCCTGGCCGGTCCGAACTGGGGCGCGGTTTTCCTGCCGCGTATCGGGCACGAAGTGGTCGTCAGCTTCCTGGAAGGCGATCCGGATCAACCTTTAGTAACAGGGTCGGTTTATAACGGTCTGCATCTTCCGCCTTATGATTTGCCGCTCAAGAAAACCCGTACTACCTTGCGTTCTAAAACGCATAAAGGAGAAGGGTACAACGAGATCAGTCTGGATGATGAAACCAATCATGAAGAGTTGTATCTGCGCGCGCAGAAAGATATGAACACGCTGGTACTGCATGACCGCTTCAGCCATATCGGACAGGATGACGAACTGAAGGTTGTACAGCACCGTGAAATTGCAGTGCAGGGAGATCGGAAAGAACTGATTCACGGGAATAAAACGTCACTCAACGAAAAGACATTGATCGAACAGGTCGATCAGGATGTCACGGTGAATTATCAGGCCAACGAAGTTGTCAGTGTCGCTGGCAACCAGCACCGTCAGTTGGAAGCACACCGGCGGGTTCAGATTGGTCAAAACGACACGCTTGAGATTGGTGCGGATCTGACCACGGTGATCCTCGCGTCCCGCACCACTTCAGTCGGGGGGAGCGATCAACTGACGGTCGGGGGCGATTTTCATATCGAAACCCAAGGCGATACTTCAATCCGTGCAGAAGGAGAAGCTGCGGTTGTTTCTGCTGATGAAATCAGAGTGGAAGTCGGTGCTGCCGGATTGGTGCTGAAAAGCAGCGGTGTGATCGAATTTTACGGCACGGCCATTACGCTCAACGGCGTGAGTGACGTGGCACTGCAAGGGGCTAAGGTCGACATTAATCCTGGCGCCGCCGCTGGCAGCAATCAAGGGGTGAACTCCCTCAGCCCGATCGGACTATCGATTGCACGATTAAAGCCACCCGTGATCACGTCTGCTGTCTATCAGAGCATGATCGAACAGGGCGTACTGATGATGGAACTTTGTGAATGCGGAAGAGGGAAAACATGTCAATTGCACCGTTAAAACCGGAATGGCAGATTCAGCAAGCCAACCCAATGTTACCTGCTTCAGATCAAAACGCCTATGTGCTGTTTGAGCCCTTGTTATGGCCTGACTGGCAGATACAGCTCAGCCGTGTGATGGATCCGCTTGATGCCCAAAAGTTGTTCTCACAAACCCGGTTTGCTCAATTGGAAAACAGTCCGATGCTGGTCTCATTGCGTCGCAGTGAACCGGCTATTCAACTCTGTCGTGAAGCGATGGTTGCCGCACCATGCGGTTGTTTGCTTATCGCACCGGACACCGTTGCAACGAGTGATCTTTGGCAGACATTACGACAACGAGTCATCGTGGATAAAGGCGACGCGGAAGTGATATTTCGCTTTTATGACCCCAGAGCTTTAGTTCCTTTGCTTGGCTCAATAAGGGACAACCAACGCCATCAGTTTTTTCCTCTGTTGTCGCAAATCCAATGGTTCGACAAAAATTGGTTAAGCGCGCCAATAATTAAATCGTCTTCGTCCACTTCAGAAGTGGAGCGCTGGGTTCTGTCTGAATCCCAGCGAAACACAATGCAAACCATCCTTCAACAATGGTCACGGAATCAACCATCATGACAGCGACATATACTGTGCAGCCCGGTGATACGCTGCTTGAAATTGCCATTGAGCACCAGATTGATTTTAATTCTCTATTGCAGCTAAATCCTCAATACCAGCCGAATCCTGATTTTATCCGCGCAGGTGACACCATAAAGCTGCCTGAGCCCCCGGCATCTGGACCTGTAGAACCCACATTTCCGGTTGAGCCGGTGGCTTCTGTGTCCCCTCCGGCAGAAACATGCACCCTGGAAAGGGAGCCTCTGTGCCAACCAAAAGAAATTGAAGACATTGTGTTCTTAACAGGTGATCCGGTACATCAATTCTATGTTCTTGATAAAAAAGCTGTTGAAGAACTTGAACAGGAAATCGAACAAACTCAAACGCTTTTTCAATGTTACATGGATGTGGTGAACAGTGCGCCGCCAACAACAGCAACAAAAGCCGAACTTGAGGCACACGTTCTCAAGCGTGAAGCGTTATGCCAGGATCTCGCTTATGCAGGTCTGCTTCCGATACCCAACGCAAAAAATAAGGCTGCTGTGAAAGCGGAACAAAAACGTCAGGAAAAAGCACAAAAAGAGCGGGATGCTGAGAACACTAAACTTGCCCAAGCCAAAGTGACAGAACTCAAAGCTCGCCTCAAATATATCGAAAATTATGGGAACTGGATTTCAAACGAAAGCTCGACAGAGTCAATGAAAGAACAGCTTTCTTCAAAAATCAAAGCCGAGCTTACGAAGTGGGAGGCCTTAGCAGGAAAAGCTCAGGATGATGAGAAAACGAAGCATGGCGCAAAAAAAGCGAATCTTCAAACGATGTCGGTCAAGAAAGAAGGGAGACTGGATGCCTTTCACCAATTAGGTGAGCCTCCTATTCGTCATTCTGTGCGAGAAGTCTATTCAGTGGCGCGTGACGGGACTTTTTATCTCAGAGGGGAGTTCGTAGAGCGTGTCTACAAAACCAAGCTCAGTTGGATGCCATTCGGAGGCACTTCTTTCGCAAATGCATTTGAAAAAGGAGATTTCAAGGCGTTGGGGAAGGCCATTCAACGTGATTTTAAAAATAAAGAAAACCGGACTCGCTTAGGGGAAAGTATCGGTATTAAACTCAATGAGTGGGTCGCACCGGGTAACAAAATCGCTGAATGGAAATCTACGCATGCGATTCACAATGAAGAGGGCAATACATGGTTTGCAGTGACGCCTGAAGCCCAACTGGGGCGCTGGGGAATGCAGGCGTCACTGGATGCCAACCTGAACCCATTAAAGAAAGATGAAAATGGACAAGCACAAGGCAAAATAGATTTGGGTATCAGTGCCTCGGCGGCATTTTCTGTCGCAGAGGCTGCGGTCACCTCTAATCTTTATTTACCCAGTGATGCAGGCACAGCAGTACAACTTCATTACACGGATAAGAACAAACAGCCGGCAGTTTACTCATTTGGTTGTTTTCGGGTGAATGTCAGGTTAAAGGTGGGATGCTTCTTAGGCGTCTCGACTCAGGTCGGAGCAGGTATTGGCAATGGCAGGCCAACAGCCGATGATGATATTGGCGTGATGATTGATCCAAACGCCAGACGAAATCGATCAAACGGAAGTGGTTTAGGCGTAATGTTCAGTCCCCGGGTGGAAATGGGGACAACAGAAGGCGGACAAATCGGTGTCAAAGCTGATGTCTTTGCCGGTGCTCAGTTCAGTGGTGAGTTTGCCGGAGATATCGAATGGCAATCCCCCAAAAAAGAAGATGGCGCAAAGTTTTCTGTTTTGGCTGGAATTAAAACCGAAGGTAATGTGGCCATTGGCGGTGGTTTTACTGCAGAATTCGCACTTTATCTGGATAGAGGCAAATTTTTCCTGAAAGTTTCCGCCAAACTCGTGTGGGGTGTGGGCGCTGGCGGTGGAGTCTCGGTCACGATTGATGCCCGGAAGCTCTGGGATCTGGCGAAGGTGATTTGGGAAGGCTTGCAATATGTTGATTATCGTGTGCTGAAGAATATTAATCAGGAAGCATATGATTATTTGGTTAAAGCTACTTATTTTGCGTTTGCGTTATCATCAGCAATAACCTCTCCCGTTGGCGCCTTGAAAAATGCGGTGTCATTGGGTGACCATGTCATTGACGAAATAAGAAAGCATCGAGAAGAATCAAATGATTTGGAACAAGAAGCGAAAACACTTGCTTTACGTATTCTTGATGATTCAGTCCGCAGTGGTGTTCCGTTTGACCAGCTTTTGCCCGAAGCAATTGGCATGATGCTCGATACTTTGATTCGAACCTTTCTATTTAATTATGAGGAATTACAGGAAACTGCGATTTATAAACTGCTTCACGAGAGTACGTATAGTTGGCATAAGTTTGAAGAAATTCTGCAACGCATGAATTCAGAAGGCAAAAAACAATCAGGTGACAAGGTGATGTTCCATAACCTGAAACGCATCAATGCCATCTTAGATGGCAGCCAGCAATCGGCGTTCAATGAATGGGTGATGACGCTGATGAAAACGAATGCGGTTGCAGACATGAACAAAGCGCCCTTCTCTCCCCGTCAAGGCCAAGCTTTTCACCAGAAGCGCACCGAAGTGGAACAACAAGTGGCCATGCTTGATCATCGGAATCAATCAATCCAGTATGCATAACCTCATGGCCCGAAAGGGCCATGAATTTATATACAATAAGTTTTATTCGTGGTTTTGGAGTGCGCAACGGAAACTATTCGCTGAAAAATAAAAGTCTTGCTCAGGAGACTTATCAATTCGACCAAATGTTTTAGTGTTCTTTCCATCCCGGATTACTCTCGTGTCACCAGAATCAGGGCCCTGTGGATTATGCTCCGGGGATTTCAGATAATAGTTTTTGTTATACCAATCATTCACCCACTCCCCTATGTTGTTACTCATGCCATAGATTCCCAGCGGATTCGGGGGAAACTGCCCAATGTAGTCCTCAAGTTCTGTACTACTGTTAATTTCAGACTCTAAAACCTCAACATACCTTTCTCGTTGAAGGTCATAATGCAAATCGTTTGCAAGTAACCGATAGCCGTTGTTGGTCGCGTAATAATAATGTTGCCCCCGGCTGCGAGCCGCGAATTCCCATTGTGCTTCGGTTGGCAAGTCAAAGGGGAGGACTGAAATTTCCCCCAGCCACTGACAATAGTCTTTCGCTTCCTGCCAGGACTTTGTCCCTGTCGCAACAGTGTGTTCTGTATGATATTTGATCAGCTTTTTATATTCCTCGTCAGAGCGACTTAAGTATTCACCAGGTATGGGCATATAACCTTTAAGTTTATTTCTTGTGACCGGTAACCCATTAATCTGGCGCATCCACTCCATATCCATAAAGCTGGTTTCAAATTTTGAGATCGAGTAAGAATCCAATGTGACCGGATGGAGGTGTTTTGAACCGTCAAAGGCACTACCCGGAGAACTTAAGCAACTGGCTTCGGGCGTCCAGTCCATACGGTAGTCTGTCTTGCTGGGAATTTCACAAGGGGCACGAAAATCGCCCATGTCAAAGCTGCCGCCTTCAACAAACACCAAATTCTCAATCGCGCGAACCACCACGTCGGCGGCGTTTTGTTTTTGTTCCTGGGTCGCCTCAGGATAGCGCTTTTCGATATTAGTAACTATGGTATCAAGCTGCTGTTGAGAGACGGTTTCGCTGGTGATGTTGATGGGTGAATTGTTGTCATTGCAGGCCGCTAATAATGGCAGCGTACATGCAAGTCCTAGCCTGTAAATATTCATGCTGAAATCCTTTGTTTTTAGTGTCTTAGTGTACCGAAATACCTAAAGCAAAAACACTGGAAAGCATGGTCAATTATGATTACAGCTTGTATTTCTTGAACCGAGTGCACAGGATTGGAGTGCATAAAACGGTAAAGCGAACTGAATGAAAAATTATCTTAAATGGCCGCCAGCAATCGGCGTTTAATGAATGGGTTATGACGCTGATGGAAACCAACACCGTTTCAGACATGAACAAAGCGCCCTTCTCTCCCCGTCAAGGCCAAGCTTTTCACTAAAAGCGCTCAGAAGTAGAGCAACAAGTGGCCATGCTTGATCATCGGAGTCAATCAATCCAGTATGCGTAATATCCATGGCCCTAACAAGGGCCATGATTTTACTTAATGGTTGGTGTTTCTTGTTGTAATGAACAGCGAAAACTATATAAAGCCGAATATTTTTCTTGTTCCAGATATTCACCACTTCTTCCAAAAGTCATCAATCCGTCCCCATCACGCATGACCTTCTTCTCCCCGGAGCTTGGTCCTTTAGGGTTCATGGCTGGTGAGTCAAGATAATAATCTTTGGCATACCAATCATTGATCCATTCTTTGATGTTATTACTCATTCCATAAATCCCTAGAGGATTTGCTGGCCAATAACCTAAAGTTTTCTCAGGCCCAAATGCCTCTGAATTTATCTGATTATGTGAATATTCGACATTTTCTCCGCTATTTGGGTCATAATATATTCCTTCGGCAATCTGACGATAACCATTATTCGTTGCATAATAGTAATGTTGGCCACGACTTCTGGCGGCATATTCCCATTGTGATTCTGTTGGCAAATCAAAAGGGAGAGATGAAATTTGTCCCAACCATTGACAATAGTCTTTAGCTTCTCTCCAAGATTTAGTCGAAGATGAAGTATCATTTTCGGAATAATAGACAATCTGTTCTTTATACTGCTTATCACTACGGAGAAGGCTCTCCCCCTTAATGGGCATATAACCATGACGTTTATTCTCTGCGACGGGTAACCCATTAATCTGTCGCATCCACTCCATATCCATAAAGCTGGTTTCAAATTTAGAGATCGAGTAAGAATCTAAAGTGACTGGATGCAGGTG
>NZ_JAUOQQ010000042.1:0-15705 GCF_030547675.1 Photobacterium sp. 2_MG-2023 | reverse complement strand
TGATAAATCTTTTATGACTGTATCATTGTCGAGTGCCCACACAGATTGCATGGTCAAATTGTTAAAGAGCTTGTTTCTAAGTAAGTCTTTGTGACTTAGCTCTCGAAACGGGCGGCCATTCTAACCAATCGAAGTGAAGTGTCAAACACTTTTTTCAATTTGTTTTTTCTGACCGCTTACACTGCCTAGCACTTAAGTTTGCTGCTCTGCCGTGTCAGTGAGGCGGCATTATAGAGAGTCAGAATCACATGACAAGTAAAAAAACAGAAAAAGACACCAAGCGAACACTTTTCACTCACAGAAAAGAAAAACGAACAACAATCAAGCAAAGCCACCCTCAATCATCGGGGCTGATAGGCTCCTAATGAGAATAAAAACAAAAAAAGTATAGTGGGAGAAGAAAGTTGTGGGGGAAGATAAAGAAGAACAACAAGAGTATTGACTAAAACAACAGTGGTTAAATCCATAACCACCCAGTCCTGATTGTGGTGCCTGATAATTAGTAAAACATCACTATAAAAAAAGCCGGGCAATGCCCGGCTTTCTTACGTTTTTAAACTATTGCTTATTCAGCAGCAGCTTCTTCCTGAGCTTCAGGACGGTCTACCAGCTCAATGTAAGCCATAGGGGCTTTATCACCAGTACGGAAACCGCATTTCATAATGCGAGTGTAACCGCCTGGACGCTGAGCAAAACGTGGACCTAATTCGTTAAACAGTTTAGCAACGACTTCGTTATCACGAGTACGTGCAAATGCCAGACGACGGTTAGCTACACTGTCAGTCTTAGCTAGGGTAATCAAAGGCTCAATTACGCGACGCAGCTCTTTTGCCTTAGGCAAGGTAGTCTTGATAAGCTCGTGACGTACCAGAGAGCTAGCCATGTTGCTGAACATCGCTTTGCGATGACTGCTGTTGCGGTTGAGTTGACGACCACTCTTACGATGGCGCATGACCTAATCCTTCTAACTAGATATCAGTAACTATTAATCTTCAGCGATAGATGCTGGCGGCCAGTTTTCCAGGCGCATACCCAGAGACAGACCACGTGAAGCCAGCACGTCTTTGATTTCAGTCAAAGACTTCTTACCCAGGTTTGGCGTTTTCAGTAGCTCAACCTCAGTACGCTGAACAAGATCACCGATGTAGTGGATCGCTTCTGCTTTCAAACAGTTAGCAGAGCGAACAGTTAGTTCAAGATCGTCTACAGGACGCAGTAGGATCGGATCGAACTCCGGCTTCTCTTCTTTCTCTTCAGGAACTCGTACATCACGCAGATCTACGAATGCGTCAAGTTGTTCTGCCAGAATAGTAGCAGCACGACGAATCGCTTCCTCAGGATCAAGAGTACCATTGGTCTCCATATCGATAACTAGCTTATCAAGGTCAGTGCGCTGTTCAACACGCGCAGCCTCGACTGAGTAAGCGATACGATCAACTGGGCTGAAAGTTGCATCAACTAACAAACGACCAATTGGACGCTCGTCTTCATCACTGTGAATACGAGCAGATGCTGGTACATAGCCGCGACCACGTTCTACCTTGATGCGCATGCTGATATCAGCATTATCATCAGTCAAATGGCAGATCACGTGCTCTGGGTTCGCAATCTCAACATCACCATCATGGGTGATGTCACCTGCAACAACAGGGCCTGCACCAGATTTACTGAGGCTCAAGATGACTTCGTCTTTCCCTTCAACCTTAACGGCCAGGCCTTTCAGGTTCAGTAGGATTTCAAGAACGTCCTCTTGGACTCCCTCTTTGGTGCTGTACTCGTGTAACACACCGTCGATTTCTACTTCAGTCACTGCGCAACCTGGCATAGATGACAGAAGAATACGACGTAGAGCATTGCCTAGAGTGTGGCCAAAACCGCGCTCCAGAGGCTCAAGAGTTACTTTTGCATGCGTCGTATTAACTTGTTCAATATCAACAAGACGCGGCTTAAGAAATTCTGTTACAGAACCCTGCATTGTGTCCTCTCTTAACTATAGCCTTACTTAGAGTAAAGCTCGACGATCAGGTGTTCGTTGATGTCGGCAGACAAATCAGAACGCTCTGGAAGACGCTTAAAGGTACCTTCCATTTTGTTGCTGTCTACTTCGACCCAAGTCGGCAGTTCACGCTGAGTAGCAACTTCAAGAGCTGCTTTGATGCGTGCTTGGTTTTTAGCTTTCTCACGAATGCTAACAACGTCGTTTGCAGCCACCTGGAAAGATGGGATGTTAACGACTTGACCATTAACCAGGATCGCTTTGTGGCTTACCAGCTGACGTGATTCAGCGCGAGTTGCACCAAAGCCCATGCGGTAAACAACATTATCCAGACGACCTTCCAGAAGTTGCAGCAGGTTTTCACCTGTGTTGCCTTTCAGGCGAGCAGCTTCTTTGTAGTAGTTACGGAATTGCTTTTCCAGTACGCCATAAGTACGACGAACTTTCTGCTTCTCGCGAAGCTGAACGCCATAGTCAGACAGGCGGCCACGACGGGCACCGTGCTGGCCCGGCGCGTTATCAATTTTACACTTGGTATCAATCGCGCGAACACCAGACTTAAGGAATAAGTCAGTGCCTTCACGACGGCTAAGCTTCAGCTTAGGACCCAAATATCTTGCCATGTTCTTTCTCCAATATTCCTAGAAACGAAACGTTATACGCGACGTTTCTTAGGTGGACGACAACCGTTATGAGGGATCGGAGTCGCATCAACAATGTTAGTGATACGGAAACCCGCTGCATTCAGAGCACGGATTGTTGACTCACGACCAGGACCTGGGCCCTTAACCATAACTTCCAGGTTCTTAACGCCATATTCTTTGGCCATTTCACCACAACGCTCAGCAGCAACCTGTGCAGCAAACGGTGTAGATTTACGAGAACCACGGAAACCTGAACCACCGGCAGTTGCCCAAGCCAGAGCATTACCTTGACGGTCAGTAATGGTAACGATTGTGTTGTTGAAAGAAGCGTGGATGTGCGCTACGCCATCAGCAACTTGCTTGCGTACGCGCTTACGAGCGCGAGTTGGTTGTTTTGCCATTGTACTCTACCTTATCCGATTATTTTTTGATCGGCTTGCGCGGACCCTTACGGGTACGAGCGTTGGTTTTAGTACGCTGTCCACGTAGAGGTAGACTGCGACGATGACGAAGACCACGGTAACAACCAAGATCCATTAGGCGCTTGATGTTCATGGAAACTTCACGACGTAGATCACCTTCTACAGTGTACTTAGCTACACCATCACGCAGTTGATCGATCTGCTCTTCAGTTAGTTCACTGATCTTAACATTTTCAGCAATACCCACATCAGCCAGAATAGCTTTTGAACGAGTTTTACCGACGCCATAAATCGCAGTCAGTGCGATTACAGCATGCTTTTGATCAGGAATGTTAATGCCTGCAATACGGGCCACTATTCACTCCTAGTACTTATCAAGAATAACCGCTGCAAAGCCCGTTTAGGATACGCAGCGGTGTCACAATTCTTTTGCACACACAAAAGATGGTTGGCTAATTTAGCCAACCTACCTTCAATTTGCAAGAAATATTTCTGCTGGTTAGCCTTGGCGTTGCTTATGCTTTGGCTCACTGCAAATTACACGCACAACACCGTTGCGCTTGATAACTTTACAGTTACGGCAGATTTTCTTAACGGAAGCACGAACTTTCATTGCTAAACTCCGTAAATGGATAACCAAGCTTAACGGCCGTAGCCTTTAAGATTAGCCTTTTTCAAAACCGACTCATACTGTTGAGACATCAGGTGTGTCTGAACTTGAGCCATGAAGTCCATAATAACCACAACTACAATCAGTAGTGACGTACCGCCAAAGTAGAAGCGAACGTTCCAAGCAATCATCATGAACTCGGGGATCAGACAGATAAAGGTAATGTATAACGCACCAGCCAAAGTCAGGCGTGTCATCACTTTATCAATGTACTTCGCAGTCTGCTCGCCCGGACGAATACCAGGTATGAACGCACCGGATTTCTTCAGGTTATCTGCTGTTTCACGCGGGTTGAACACCAACGCTGTATAGAAGAAACAGAAGAAGATAATCGCAGCGGCATACAGCATAACGTACAGTGGTTGACCTGGGCTAAGTGCCAGAGACACGTCAGTCAGGAAACCAAAAGTACCTTCTCCATTTCCACCGAACCACTGAGCCAGTGTACCAGGGAAAAGAATGATACTGGATGCAAAAATTGCTGGAATCACACCTGCCATATTAATCTTCAATGGCAGATGAGTGCTCTGACCTGCATAGACCCGACGGCCTTGCTGGCGTTTGGCGTAGTTAACGACGATACGACGCTGACCACGTTCCATGAACACTACAAAATAGATTACAGCAAAAGAAATTACTGCAATTAACAGTAGAAGAAGTACGTGCAATTCACCTTGACGCGCTTGTTCTACGGTCTGTCCAATAGCTGGTGGCAATCCTGCAACGATACCTGTGAATATAATCAGAGATATACCGTTACCAATGCCACGTTCTGTAATCTGCTCACCTAACCACATTAAGAACATGGTACCAGTGACCAAACTTACGACCGCAACAAAGTAGAAACCAAGGCCTGGATTATGCACCAGGCCAGGGATCATACTTGGTAACCCCGTCGCAATACCAATTGCTTGGAAGGTTGCCAACACAAGCGTGCCATAGCGAGTATACTGGCTGATCTTACGGCGACCAGACTCACCTTCTTTCTTCAACTCGGCTAAAGCCGGATGAACAACCGTTAGCAACTGAACAATAATCGAGGCCGAAATATACGGCATAATGCCCAGTGCTAAAATGGATGCACGCTCAAGTGCACCACCAGAGAACATATTAAACAGTTCAATGATGGTACCCTTTTGCTGTTCGAACAGATCGGCTAGTACAGCAGCGTCAATACCAGGAATAGGCACAAAAGAGCCAGCTCGGAAAATTAAGATAGCCCCTATTACAAATAGCAGACGAGTCTTAAGCTCTGCTAGGCCACCTTTTGCGCTACTAAAATCTTGTCCTGGTTGTTTAGCCATCTGTACCTCATCCTCGAGTTAATTATTCCTCGATTTTACCGCCTGCAGCTTCGATTGCAGCTTTAGCGCCTTTAGTTACGCGTAAGCCTTTCACTGTTACAGCGCGGTTGATCTCACCAGACAGAACAACTTTTACAGTTTCCATGTTCTTGGTGATCACGTTTGCAGCTTTCAGTGTTTCCAGACTTACTACGTCACCTTCAACTTTCGCCAGTTCTGACAGGCGAACTTCAGCTGTTACCAGGCTCTTGCGAGAAGTAAAACCGAATTTTGGTAGACGCTGTTTCAAAGGCATTTGACCGCCTTCGAAACCTGGGCGAACAGAACCACCAGAACGTGATTTCTGACCTTTGTGACCACGGCCACAAGTTTTACCCAGGCCTGAACCGATACCACGGCCTACGCGCTTCGCAGAAGGCTTAGAACCCGCAGCCGGAGATAGAGTATTCAAACGCATTCTGATTACTCCTCTACTTTAACCATGTAATGAACCTGATTGATCATGCCGCGAACGCAAGCAGTATCTTCCAGCTCAACAGTGTGGTTGATGCGACGTAGGCCCAAGCCACGCAGCGTAGCTTTATGCTTCGGCAAACGACCGATAGAGCTACGAGTCTGAGTTACTTTGATAGTTTTAGCCATGTCGATTACTCCAGAATTTCTTTAACAGAAAGACCACGCTTAGCAGCGATCATTTCTGGAGAGTTCATACCACTCAAACCATCAATAGTCGCACGAACGATATTGATTGGGTTTGTAGAACCGTATGCTTTAGCCAGTACGTTATGCACGCCAGCGACTTCCAGCACTGCACGCATTGCACCACCGGCGATGATACCAGTACCTTCTGATGCAGGTTGCATGTACACCTTAGAACCGGTGTGGCGACCTTTAACAGCGTGGTGCAGAGTACCTTCGTTCAGGGCAACTGTAACCATGTTACGACGTGCTTTTTCCATTGCTTTCTGGATTGCAGCTGGCACTTCACGTGCTTTACCGTAACCGAAACCAACGCGACCATTACCATCACCAACAACAGTCAGTGCGGTAAAGCTGAAAATACGACCACCTTTAACCGTCTTAGATACACGGTTAACAGCGATCAGCTTTTCATTCAGATCTGATTGAGTTTTTTCGTTAGCCATCTTCCGCCTACCTTAGAATTTCAGACCAGCTTCACGGGCAGCTTCTGCCAGTGCAGCCACGCGGCCGTGGTATTGGAAACCGGAACGATCGAATGCAACGTTAGAGATGCCTTTTTCAATCGCGCGCTCAGCGATGATTTTACCCACAACTGCAGCAGCGTCTTTGTTACCGGTGCTCTTCACTTGCTCACGGATCGCTTTTTCTACGGTAGAAGCGGCAGCGATAACCTCGGAGCCATTTGGTGCGATTACCTGAGCGTACACATGGCGTGGAGTACGGTGTACTACCAAGCGAGTTGCACCCAGTTCAGCAATCTTACGACGTGCTCTGGTCGCACGACGGATACGAGATGCTTTCTTATCCATAGTGTTACCTTACTTCTTCTTAGCTTCTTTAATACGCACGACTTCGTCGGCGTAACGAACACCTTTACCTTTGTAAGGCTCAGGGCTACGGTAAGCGCGAATGTCTGCAGCGACTTGACCAATCAACTGCTTATCAGTACCAGTCAGTACGATTTCAGTTTGAGTTGGACACTCAGCTTTAATACCTGCAGGCAGTTCATGCTCAACTGGGTGTGAGAAGCCCAGAGTCAGGCCAACAGCGTTGCCTTTGATGGCAGCACGATAACCTACACCCTTAAGGATCAGCTTCTTAGTAAAGCCTTCAGTAACACCAACAACCATGTTGTTAACCAGTGCACGAGCTGTACCAGCCTGTGCCCAAGCATCGTTGAAGCCGTCGCGAGGACCGAACTTAATGGTGTTTTCTTCCTGGGTTAGTTCAACTGCTTCGTTAATTACACGAACCAGTTCACCCTTACCACCTTTTACAGTGATTTCCTGACCGTTGAGTTTAACTTCTACGCCGGCAGGAACAACTACAGGTGCTTTTGCAACACGTGACATTTTCCTACTCCTATTAAGCTACGTAGCAGATAATCTCACCACCAAGACCTGCTTTACGAGCAGCACGGTCAGTCATCAGACCCTTGGAAGTGGACACAACGGCAATACCCAGGCCACCCATCACAGTCGGCAGCGCATCTTTTTTCTTGTAGATACGCAGGCCAGGACGTGAAACGCGCTGGATTTGCTCAATTACAGCTTTAGTCTCGAAGTACTTCAGAGTAACTTCGAGTTCAGGCTTAACTTCGCCAGAAACGGCGTAGTCAGCCACAAAACCTTCTTCTTTCAGCAAAGCTGCGATGGCAACTTTCAACTTAGAAGATGGCATTTTAACAGCAACTTTCTTCGCTGCCTGACCGTTACGAATGCGGGTCAGCATATCCGAAATCGGATCTTGCATGCTCATAAGTCAATACTCCGTGATTCTTAATTGGTAATAAATTACCAGCTAGCCTTACGCAGACCCGGAATCTCGCCTTTCATGCAAGCTTCACGAACCTTGATACGGGACAGACCAAACTTACGCAGGTACCCGTGTGGGCGTCCAGTCTGGTTACAGCGATTACGCTGACGAGATGGACTTGAATCACGTGGTAGAGACTGAAGCTTGAGCACTGCATCCCAGCGTTCTTCTTCAGACGCATTCACGTCGCTAATTAGAGCTTTAAGCGCGGCACGCTTTTCAGCGTACTTTGCTACCAGCTTGGCACGTTTTACTTCACGTGCCTTCATAGATTCTTTAGCCATTAGTAACCCTTACTTTTTACTTACGGAATGGGAAGTTAAAAGCAGACAGCAGAGCACGAGCTTCTTCGTCAGAGTTCGCAGTGGTTGTGATTGTGATGTCTAAACCACGTACACGATCCACTTTGTCGAAATCGATCTCTGGGAAGATAATCTGCTCACGAACGCCCATGCTATAGTTACCACGACCGTCAAATGATTTCGGGTTTAAACCACGGAAATCACGGATACGCGGTACAGCAATAGAGATCAGACGTTCGAAAAAGTCCCACATACGTTCGCCACGCAGGGTTACTTTACAGCCGATCGGGTAGCCCTCACGGATCTTAAAGCCAGCAACAGACTTACGAGCTTTGGTAACCAGCGGCTTTTGACCTGTAATTGCGGCCATATCAGCAGCTGCGTTTTCCAACAGCTTCTTGTCGTTCAAGGCTTCACCGACACCCATGTTCAGGGTGATCTTTTCGATCCTTGGGACTTGCATGATGCTCTTGTACTCGAACTTGTCAGCAAGTTCTTTTACAACAGACTCTTTGTAGTAATCATGCAGTTTCGCCATAGTACTACTCCAAAATTACTTGATAGTTTCGCCATTAGATTTGAAGAAACGAACTTTTTTGCCGTCTTCAAATCGGAAGCCTACACGGTCAGCTTTACCAGTTGCCGCGTTGAAGATTGCAACGTTAGAAGCATCAAGAGCTGCTTCTTGTTCAACGATGCCACCCTGGATACCCATAGCCGGTACAGGCTTCTGGTGTTTTTTAACCAGGTTGATACCTTCAACAACAATTTTACCAGTTGCCAGGACCTTAGATACTTTACCTTTCTTACCTTTATCTTTACCAGTAAGAACGATAACTTCGTCGTTACGACGGATTTTAGCTGCCATTTTCGTCACTCCTTACAGTACTTCTGGCGCTAGTGAAACAATTTTCATGAATTTCGCAGAGCGAAGTTCACGAGTCACTGGGCCAAAGATACGAGTACCGATTGGTTGCTCTGTATTGTTGTTCAGCAATACGCAAGCATTACGGTCGAAGCGAATGACAGAGCCGTCTGGACGACGAACGCCTTTACGGGTGCGCACAACCACCGCTTTCAGTACATCACCTTTTTTCACTTTACCGCGAGGAATTGCTTCCTTGACAGTAACTTTGATGATGTCACCGATATGTGCATAGCGACGGTGAGAACCACCCAGAACCTTAATACACATTACGCTACGAGCGCCGGAGTTATCGGCTGCATCTAGCATACTTTGCATTTGGATCATGTTAGTGCTCCGCTTATCAAAAACATCTAGACCCATCTCGGGTCGAATTCGCCTTTATTACAAGGGCGGCGAATAATAACACCATTTTTTGAGAATGGGTAGATAAAAAATAAACGGCCCCATTTTTTCAGGGGCCGCTCAGTTATGTAGTTGCTAAAGCTCGCTTAAACGCGCGCTTTTTCAACAACGCGTACCAAAGTCCAAGATTTTTTCTTAGACAGTGGACGACACTCACTGATCTCAACTGTGTCGCCAATGCCACACTCGTTGTTCTCATCGTGAGCGTGCAGTTTAGTCGTACGCTTGATGAACTTACCATAGATTGGGTGCTTCACGAAACGCTCGATAGCAACCACGATAGACTTGTCCATCTTGTCGCTAACAACACGACCCTGCTGAGTACGAATTTTCTCGCTCATTATGCGCCAGCCTTCTCATTCAGAACGGTTTTAACACGTGCGATATCGCGACGTACTGCTTTCAGAGTGTGAGTCTGTTGCAGTTGGCCAGTCGCAGCCTGCATGCGCAGGTTGAACTGCTCACGCAGCAGGTTCACAAGCTCAGCATTCAGTTCTTCAACGCTTTTTGCGCGCAGATCTTGTGCATTCATCACATCACCGCCTTAGTTACGAAAGTGGTTTTTACAGGAAGCTTACGCGCGGCCAGTTTAAAGGCTTCACGAGCAAGATCTTCTGAAACACCATCCATTTCATAAAGAACTTTACCTGGTTGGATTTGGGCTACCCAGTACTCAACGTTACCTTTACCCTTACCCTGACGAACTTCCAACGGCTTGCTTGTAATAGGCTTGTCCGGGAAGATACGAATCCAGATTTGGCCCTGACGTTTGATATGACGAGTCATAGCACGACGAGCAGCCTCGATCTGACGAGCAGTAATACGGCCACGGCCAACTGCTTTCAGACCGAAAGTACCGAAGCTTACATCAGTACCGTTCGCCAGACCGCGGTTACGACCCTTATGAGTCTTGCGGAATTTAGTGCGTTTAGGTTGCAGCATCAATAAACTCCTTATTTACGGCCTTTGCGTTGCTTCTTAGGCTTGTTATCAGCCTTAGGCTCTTCAACTGGCATACCACCCAGAACTTCGCCTTTGAAGATCCAAGTTTTGATACCAATTACACCGTATTGGGTGTGAGCGGAAGAAGTCGCATAATCAATGTCAGCACGCAGAGTGTGCAAAGGCACACGGCCTTCACGGTACCACTCGGTACGTGCAATTTCAGCGCCGCCCAGACGGCCACTTACTTCAACTTTGATGCCTTTAGCGCCCAGACGCATAGCATTCTGTACCGCACGCTTCATAGCGCGACGGAACATAACACGGCGCTCAAGCTGAGAAGCGATGCTGTCACCAACAAGCTGTGCATCCAGCTCTGGCTTACGTACTTCGGCGATGTTGATCTGAGCTGGAACACCAGCGATCTTAGCAACGCGAGCGCGCAGTTTCTCAACATCTTCGCCTTTCTTACCGATAACAACGCCTGGACGAGCAGTGTGAATGGTTACACGAATACTCTTAGCAGGACGCTCGATAACGATACGAGACAGAGACGCTTTTGCTAATTCCTTGGTCAGGAATTGACGTACCTTGAAGTCGCCGTCTAGGTTGTCAGCGAATTCGTTGCTGTTAGCATACCAAGTGGTATTCCAAGGCTTAACGATGCCAAGACGAATACCATTAGGATGTACTTTTTGACCCATTGCTTTGTCTCCTACTCTCTTAGCGATCCGCTACAACAACAGTGATGTGGCTAGAACGCTTCAAGATGCGATCGGCACGGCCTTTAGCACGAGGCATAATACGCTTCATGGTTGGGCCTTCATCAACGAAGATTTTCGCAACATTCAAGTCATCGATGTCTGCGCCTTCGTTGTGCTCAGCATTAGCGATAGCGGATTCCAGAACCTTCTTAACCAGGTCAGCAGCTTTTTTGTTGCTGAAAGTCAGAATTTCCAGAGCTTGTGCAACCGTTTTACCGCGCACTTGATCCGCAACCAAACGAGCTTTCTGCGGTGAGATGCGAGCAAAGCGATGTTTAGCGATAGCTTCCATTACCTATACTCCTCTTAGCGCTTCTTAGCTTTCTTATCTGCAGCATGGCCGCGATAAGTACGTGTTGGTGCAAATTCGCCCAGCTTGTGACCGATCATTTCTTCAGAAACGAAAACGGGTACGTGCTGACGACCATTATGGACAGCGATGGTCAAACCGATCATCTGAGGGATGATCATTGAGCGACGGGACCAAGTCTTAACAGGCTTCTTGTCACCGCTTTCCACCGCTTTCTCTACCTTCTTCAGCAAGTGCAGGTCAATAAAAGGACCTTTCTTGAGAGAACGTGGCATGGCTTATCCTCTGATATAAATTACTTATTACGACGACGTACGATGTACTTGTCGGTACGTTTGTTCTTACGAGTTTTGTAACCCTTAGTCGGTACGCCCCATGGTGTCACTGGGTGACGACCACCAGAAGTACGACCTTCACCACCACCGTGTGGGTGGTCGATTGGGTTCATTACAACACCACGTACGGTTGGACGAACACCACGCCAACGTGAAGCACCGGCTTTACCCAGTTCACGCAGCATATGCTCACCGTTACCAACCTCACCCAGAGTCGCACGACCTTCGGCAAGAACTTTACGCATTTCGCCAGAACGCAGACGAATAGTTACGTATGCGCCAGCACGAGCTACGATTTGTGCGTAAGTACCAGCTGAACGAGCCAGCTGAGCACCTTTACCAGGCTTCAGTTCAACACAGTGTACGGTTGAACCTACTGGGATGTTGCGCATTGGCAGGGTGTTACCTACTTTGATCGCAGCATCTGAACCAGACTGGATAGTATCACCAGCTTGGATGCCTTTTGGTGCAATGATGTAACGACGCTCACCATCTGCGTAAAGAACCAGAGCGATGTTTGCGCTACGGTTTGGATCGTATTCCAGACGCTCAACTTTCGCTGGGATACCATCTTTATTACGCTTAAAGTCAATCAGACGGTAATGTTGTTTGTTACCACCACCGATGTGACGAACAGTAATACGACCGTTATTGTTACGACCACCAGTCTTAGAGTTTTTCTCTAGAAGTGGTGCATACGGCTTACCCTTATGCAGGTCAGAGTTAACCACTTTAACAACGTGGCGACGACCTGGGGAAGTCGGCTTACATTTTACAATAGCCATTCTTCTTTGCTCCTAGCCTTACTCTGCACTACCAGCGAAGTCGATGTCTTGACCTTCTTTCAGGATCACGTACGCTTTCTTCCAGTCACTACGACGGCCTTGGCGCATACCTTGACGCTTAGTTTTACCTTTAGCAATCAGAGTATTTACAGACTTAACTTCAACCTCGAACAGTTTTTCAACTGCCGCTTTGATCTCACGCTTCGTTGCGGTCATCGCTACTTTGAAAACGATAGTGTTACCGTTCTCAGCAGCCATGGTCGCTTTTTCAGAGATGTGCGGAGCACGCAGAACTTTTAGGATACGCTCTTCGGTGATCATGCCAGCATCTCCTCAACTTGCTTAACTGCCGCAGCAGTCATCACTACTTTGTCGAATGCGATCAAGCTAACTGGGTCGATTGCAGCGGCATCGCGAACGTCAACCTTGTACAGGTTGCGTGCTGCCAGGAACAGATTCTCATCCAGTTCACCGGTCACGATCAGAACATCGTTCAGTTCCAGCTCTTTCAGCTTTGCAGCCAACTCTTTAGTTTTTGGTGCTTCTACTGAGAAGTTATCAACAACGATCAGACGCTCTTGACGAACCAGCTCAGACAGGATGCACTTCATCGCACCGCGGTACATTTTCTTGTTAACTTTCTGGCTGTGGTCCTGTGGACGAGCTGCGAAAGTTACACCACCTGTACGCCACAGTGGGCTACGGATTGTACCCGCACGGGCACGACCAGTACCCTTTTGACGCCATGGCTTAGCACCGCCACCAGATACGTCAGAACGGGTCTTTTGTGCACGAGTACCTTGACGGGCACCTGCTGCATACGCAACAACTACTTGGTGCACCAGCGCTTCGTTAAACTCACGCCCAAAAGTAGTTTCGGAGACAGCTAGCGCATCAGCGCCTTTGACTACCAATTCCATTACTAACTCCTCGACGTTACGCTTTAACAGCTGGTTTTACGATCACGTTGCCGCCAGTTGCGCCTGGTACTGCACCTTTGATCAGAAGCAGGTTGCGCTCAGCGTCAACACGTACGATCTCTAGGTTTTGAGTCGTTACACGCTCAGCACCCATGTGACCAGCCATTTTCTTGCCTTTAAATACGCGACCTGGAGTCTGACATTGACCGATAGAACCAGGAGCACGGTGAGACAAGGAGTTACCGTGGCTCATATCTTGAGTACGGAAGTTCCAACGCTTAACAGCGCCTTGGAAACCTTTACCCTTAGAATTGCCAGTAACGTCTACTTTCTTAATTTCGTTGAACAGTTCTACGTTCAGCTCAGCGCCTACTGCGAACTCTTCACCATTGTCCAGGCGGAATTCCCACAAACCGCGGCCAGCTTCAACACCTGCTTTCGCAAAGTGACCAGCTTCAGCTTTGTTTACGCGGCTTGCTTTCTTAGCACCAGCGGTAACCTGGATAGCGTTATAACCATCAGTGTCTACAGATTTAACCTGAGTAACACGGTTATTTTCTACTTCAACCACAGTAACTGGGATAGAAGCGCCATCTTCGGTAAAGATGCGGGTCATGCCCACTTTACGACCGATTAGACCAATCATTCTCTTATCTCCCCTTAACCTAGGCTGATCTGTACATCAACGCCAGCAGCTAGATCCAGACGCATCAGAGCATCAACAGTTTTGTCTGTTGGCTCAACGATGTCGATAAGGCGCTTGTGGGTACGGATTTCGTACTGATCACGGGCGTCCTTATTCACGTGTGGAGAAATAAGAACAGTGAAACGCTCTTTACGAGTAGGCAGTGGGATTGGACCACGAACCTGCGCGCCAGTACGCTTAGCTGTTTCAACGATCTCCGCAGTAGACTGATCGATCAAACGGTGATCGAAAGCCTTCAAGCGGATACGAATACGTTGGTTCTGCATGAGACAGAGCTCCAATTCAAAAAAATTTACACAAACAATATCGCCACTCAAACTCGTTAAGACGAGAGAATGTCGATTGATTTATGTGAACGTAGCACCCCTTTTGGGCGCATTGTCAGCCAATTTAATGACTGCGAACATAAGTCAGAGTATACATTACCGAATCAGAGAACTGATTCCTTCCTCAACGCTTATTGGTTCACAACCGTCTTCTCGAGACAGTGCCGGGCATTATACCGATCACAAAATGAAAGGCAAGAGATGATGGGAAATTAAGCGGAAAAATGAAAAAGCCTTCATCCGTTGTGTACTGTGAGTCGATGAAGGCGATAAGCGCTTGATGAAATAGGCTGGCTAGTCGTCGTCTACAATCTGGGCCTGATTGTAGTTGTTGATACCCATGCGCTCAATCAAACCAAGCTGAGTTTCCAGCCAGTCGACATGCTCTTCTTCGTCTTCCAGAATGTCCTGGAATAGATCCCGGGAGACATAATCCCGTACTTCTTCAGCGTACTGAATTGCGTCCCGTAAATCCGGAATGGCATCCATTTCCAGAGAGAGATCACACTCGAGCATTTCTTTGGTATCTTCGCCAATACGCAGCTTACCCAAATCCTGGAGATTCGGAATCCCCTCCAGAAACAGGATACGTTCAATCAAATGATCAGCATGATTCATTTCATCGATAGATTCGTGGTATTCCTTGTCGGCAAGATGCTTGAGGCCCCAATCCTTGTACATACGGGCATGGAGGAAATACTGGTTGATTGCCACCAGTTCATTGCCCAGGATTTTATTGAGATGTTGAATGATTTTCGGATCGGCTTTCATTAGCTAACACTCCTCTCTCGGTTCCTTTAAGCTTAGAACCGATCTGAAGAGTGTCAAAAAAGAGACGTTGTTAAACTGAAGATTAGCTCGCTTTTTTGAGCGTAACCTCAGTAATGTCAATCACTGTAATATCCTGAGCAGTATCCCGCTCCAGAACCACATGTTGAATGATACCTTTTGCCTGACGAATACACTTACCGCATTGAGAACCGAGAGGGGTGATCGCTTTGATCCCACGGATATCTGATATACCTTCCTCTTCTACCAATTTCACAATCTTTTTGTCAGAAATTCCATGACACAGGCAAACGTACATAACAACTCTCTACAACTGATCTGACTCAAATATAAACGAGAACCGTTAGCATTACCACTTCTGTTCCGTCACTTTGCTAGATGAATTAGTTATCAATAATGAACAAAATTGCGCCTACAGAATATGTAGAAAAGATAAGCAGTTAGCTGTGGGATTTTGCCAAGGGAATCAGAATCTGAGGGAAAAAGAGCTGTTGCAGAGTCTTAAATATACAAAAAGGGAGCCTGAGCTCCCTTTTTTCGTGTTGATTAAATCTATGCTAATTAAGCAACGATCTTAGCAACAACACCAGCACCAACGGTACGGCCACCTTCACGGATTGCGAAGCGCAGACCTTCGTCCATT
>NZ_JAUOQQ010000041.1:0-17541 GCF_030547675.1 Photobacterium sp. 2_MG-2023 | reverse complement strand
GACGATTATCAGATCATAAGTGAAGCCTTTTTTCTAGCTAAAATATGGGGTTAGGGCTAAAGATCCTGTCTATGAGCTCAGCATAAAATCAGAGGTGCCAATTAAGATACGGGTAGGCAAAGGCAGTTCGACGCCAAACCGGCTGAACATGGAGGCAAATTGCGGAATCACTTTGGTATTGAGCACTATCATTGCCAGTAAAATCGCACTGAGCACAAAAGACGGGTAACGCATAGCCGATTTTATCCGGCGCCGGGTTTCCAATTCCTGCTCGTAATACTGCGCCAGTTGCAGCAGGGCATCTTCCAGACGACCGGTATTCTCCCCCACATGGATCATCGACACGAACAGCTCGGAAAACACCCTGGGATGCATTTTCATTGCCTGCGACAGTGCACGGCCGTTGGTCAGCTCTACCGTCACGGCATCAATCGTCGATTGCAGCAACGGGTGACTGGTACTCTGCTCCAGCCCTTTCATGGCCCGCAACAGCGGCACACCGGCTTTGGTCAGGCTGTACAACTGGCGACACAGAATCACCATAGATTCCAGCGGCACATTGCGCTGCAACAGGCCGCTGAGAGTCAACGGACTGTCGCTTCGGCCACGGCGGATATCCACAGGAATAATTCCCTGGCGCATCAACTGATCAGCGGCTGCCTCCGCTGTTGGCGCGTCGAGCTTGCCTTTCTTCAGTTGTCCCTGACTGCCCCGTCCCCGGTAATCAAATGTCGGCATCAGCGGGATTCCGTGGACGCCGGTACGGCGTTAAATTCCGGCATCAGGTAATCTCCTTCGCTCAGTTGCAGCACTTCTTCCAGGCTGGTGCGCCCGGCCAGAGCCAGCGCCATAGCGGACTCAATCAGCGGCTGGTAGCCCTCGGAAGCGCGTGCCAGCTGTGCAAACCCCATTGCATCATTGGCGCGCAGTGCATCCATCATTGCCGGGGTCATTTCCAGTAATTCAAACACACCAATCCGGCCTTTATAGCCGGTCAGGTTACAGCTCTGACAGCCTCTGCCCTGCCTGAATGTCTGGTCGGCCGAGGACGGAAAACAGGCCTTCAGCCACTGCAGTTCTGCAGCATCCGGCGTCACCTCATGGCTGCAGTCCTGACAGATCCGGCGTACCAGGCGCTGAGCCAGTACAGCACGGACCGCACTGGCTACCAGATAGCCGGGCGCTGCCATGTCCATCATCCTCAGGGCGCTGTCTACCGCATCATTGGTATGCAGTGTCGACAGCACCAGATGGCCGGTGAGCGCAGAACGCAGACCAATTTCCACGGTTTCCTGATCCCGCATTTCCCCGACCAGAATAATATCCGGATCCTGACGCAGAAAAGTCCGCAGTATGCCGGAAAACGTCAGGCCAATTTTGGTATTCACCTGCACCTGATTCACCCGCGGCAGCCGGTATTCCACCGGATCTTCGGCGGTGATCAGCTTTTTGCCGGGTTTGTTCAGCTCGCTCAGTGCGCCATAAAGGGTGGTCGTTTTACCCGAGCCGGTCGGCCCGGTGACCAAAATCATGCCGTGAGGGCGTTTTAGCTGACGGCGGAAGCGGGCAAGAATATCGGCCGGCATGCCAATCTCATCCAGACTCAAAATACCGGCAGACTGATCCAGCAGACGCATGACGACAGATTCACCGTACTGAACCGGCATGGTAGAGACACGCACATCCACAGAGTGGCCGCGCACCGTCACATTAAAGCGGCCATCCTGCGGCAAACGCTTTTCAGAAATATCCAGTCCGCTCATCAATTTAAGGCGAAGCACCAAAGCCGAAGCGATGGCCGATTCATTCAGCAGGGTTTCATGGAGTACACCATCAATACGCTGACGAATACGCAGTACGCTGGCATCCGGTTCGATATGGATATCCGAGGCACCCACCTGAATAGCATCTTCGAACAGGGAATTGATCAGCTTGACGACTGTCACTTCCTCGTTGTCGTAATTATCGACGCTGAAGCTGAAATCGCTGTTCGCCTGATGCTCGGCATGCAGCTGCTCGGCAAAAGAGGCAATTTCCTTGGTACGGCGATAATAGCGGTCAAACGAGGCTATCAGCTGGTGTTCCGGGGCAATCACCAGTTCCACCCTGAACTGATGCAACTGGTTCAGCACCGCTTCCTGGGCCGCCAGATCGGCCGGATCGCTCATGGCCACACGTACTGTGTCACCCCGGTGGCTGATCACCAGCGCTCTCAGACGACGGGCATGGACTTCCGGCAACAGGCCAACAGCTTCGCTGTCGACCGGCACCCGGTTCAAATCTATCAGTGGGATATCCAGCTGGCGGGACAGGAAGGCCAGCAGTTGCTGCTCGCCCAAAAAGCCCATGCTGATAAGGGTATCACCCAGTTTACGGCCAGTACTGCGTTGCTGATCCAGTGCCAGATCAAGCTGCTCCTGGCGGACTATGCCTTCTTCAACCAGCAGATCGCCCAGACGTTTGCGTAACCTCAGCTGCATCTGTTCAGCCCTCCTGTGTCTTTAATGCGGCAAGACGCTGGCGAATAAACTGTTGTGACTGACCGGAAACCTGTCCCAGTTTCAGCGCCTGCGTGTAGGCCGCGACCGCCTTGGCGTTATCCTGACTGCGGTCAAGGGCAATCCCCAGCCCCAGCCACCAGCGGCCGTCGAAAGGTTCGGTATCCACCAGTTGCTGATAGCTGCTCAGTGCCAGTGGCTGATTATTAAGTTGCTGGGCCAGCGCACCGCGCAAGGCCAGGAACTCACTGGCAGGCTGCGACGGCAGTTCGCTGAGCACATCCAGCGCCACTTCCGGTTGTGACTCCTGGGTCAGCAGCTTGGCCATCGTCAGACGCAAGTCCTGCTGGTTGGGCTGTTTGGCCAGTCCCCGTTGCAGTGTCAGCATCGCACGTCTGACATCTCCGCGACCGTAGTACAGCGCTGACAAACGCTGGCGGGCATCAATCCAGGCGGGCTGATATTCCAATGCCGATTTCAGGTAATTCGTGGCCTTGAGTGTGTCCCCTTCCGCTAAGGCTTTCATGGCCTTATCGTAATCAGTCTGAGCAAGCTGCTCTGGCGACAGGGCAATACTTTCGATAGACAAGCCGGATTCCCCCTCTTGCAATGGTTCAGTCATTGCCGTGGCCGTGCCGGTTGTTTTGCTCTCAGTGTCGCCAGTGATCGCCATAACCGCCGCCGGGGCCGTTTGCGCAGCACGCACAGGGGCGACAGCGCGAGGTACAACCGGTACGGCAGCCGGTTTAACCGCCGGGGCGAGTTCAGGCTGGCTGGCGACCGGCGCAACGGGCACTTTTTTCACAACGGGCAGCACAGTGGCTTTGGCTGGGCTGACCGTTGTGGGTTGGCTGTCAGGCTGCTGGGTAACAGGTGCTGTCTCGCCAGCAGGCCTGGCCTTGGTGTGCAGAAAATTCCCGACCGGATCCGGTCCCTGTTTCAAAACCGCGGAAGGAGATAACTGTTCTGCTTTTACCCGCGTAATCTCAGCCGCTGAACGGCTCTCCTCGCGACTGTGCCCGAACCACCAGCCTGTGGCGCCAGCTGTCCCTGTGATCAGCAATCCGGCGAGCAGCCAGCGTGGCCACAACGCCTTAGGCAAAGGTTTGACCCGGACAGGCTTCAGCTCTGGCGCCTCTTGCGGTGCCTGGTTCTGGCTCAAACTATTGAGCATTTTATTGACTTCACTCATGCTCAGCTCCATCCCCACAACACAGGGTACTGCCAGCGCGGCTGGCGCGCGGTTTGCGTATCTGTGATCGCTGCCTGCACCGCTTTACGGCTGACAATGTCATGACCCGCGCTGCAGGCAACGATCAAGGCTTTATGGCACAACTGGTTCACCAGTCTGGGGATGCCGCCACTGGCGTGCCAGATCTCTTTCTGCCGCGCCAACGGCATTAACCCTGGCTCTCCGCCCGCTTTACTCAGGCGATGCTCGATATAGGACGCAGTCTCCGCCATATCCAACGGCCGCAACACGGCACGAAAGGTAATGCGCTGACGGAACTGGCGCAGCTGCGGGGAAGCCAGTCGCTCATCCAGCTCAGGCTGGCCAAGCAGCACAATATGCAAGAGTTTTTCCTGTTCAGTTTCCAGGTTGCCCAGCAGCCGCAAGGCTTCCAGCGCCTCATCAGGCAGTGCCTGGGCTTCATCTAACAACACCACGACTGTGCGTCCGCCGCGCTTGCGTTCGATCAATGACTGGTGCAGTA
Source organism: Photobacterium sp. 2_MG-2023 (assembly GCF_030547675.1). Classification (NCBI taxonomy): domain Bacteria; kingdom Pseudomonadati; phylum Pseudomonadota; class Gammaproteobacteria; order Vibrionales; family Vibrionaceae; genus Photobacterium; species Photobacterium sp. 2_MG-2023. The sequence continues at coordinate 13,328 of NZ_JAUOQQ010000041.1, read as the reverse complement.
ATTCAGTCAGTGTCAGGCCGTCACTGTCCGGCTGCAATCCCAGTTCCTTAGCCAGCGCCGCCCGTAGTTCCCGCCCGCTCATGGCCGGCGTCGGCAGATAAGCCAGGTCATACCGGGCAGGCAACTGTCGGACCAGCATCCGGCAAACCAGAGTTTTACCTGTCCCGACTTCCCCCGAAATCTGGATAAATCCTTCCCCCATCGCCAGCGCAGACAGGGTCATTTTGATCGCTTCCAAATGTGACGGCAGTGCATGAAACAGCCCGGTATCCGGCGTTAACCGGAAAGGGAGCTGCTCAAATCCGAAGTGTGACAGATACATGGGTTATCCTTGGTCCGGGAACCATTTCTCAACCAACGCGCGTGAGCGTTCAATTTCCTGCTGCCAGGTCTGATCGCCCACCACTGTGGGTTTAAGCAAAATCACCAGCTCAGTTTTGGTCTGGACTTTATTGATGTTGCGGAACAAGTAGCCAAGGCCGGGAATATCGCCAAGCAGAGGGACTTTTGTCTGCTGATCTTTCAGCGACGATTTCATCAGACCGCCAATCACCACCACATCACCGCTGCTGGCATGAATCACAGAATCAGACTCACGCACTGAGCTTCGTGCCAGCGGCAGGCTGTATGTGCCAAAGGTGTCACCCAGGGCAATTTCCTTCACTTCCTCCGTGACTTCGACCACAGTGGGGTGAACATGGAGCAGGACGCCGCCGTCATCATCAATCTGGGGTGTCACATCAAGAGAGATGCCCGAGAAGAAAGGTGTCAGCACCACTTCCGGCGAGGCCACGCCGCCATCTGTCACTGCTTCCCCGCCATCCACCTCGGTAACGAAATACTGATCGCCGCCGACTTTGATGACAGCTTTCTGGTTATTGGCAGCAGTCACGCGCGGGCTGGACAGCACATTCAGATCGCCCTGCGTCTGCAGAAAACTCAGTACTGCCGAGAAGTTACCATCTGAGATGGTGATATTGGTTTGTCCGCCCAGCAAATTGGCAATCTCGCTGCCACCGGGCAAATTATCTGGCCCGGTACGGCCGAAAATAATGCCGGTACCACCTATGGTTTTGGTAATGTTGCTCCAGTTAATGCCCTGCTGGTAACTGTCGTTGAGGGTCACTTCCATGATCTTGGCCTCCAGCACCACCTGACGCTGAAGACGCTTTTTCGATACGCCGAGAAATTCACGCACTTCGCGCAATTCATTCGGAAATGCTTTCACTGTCAACAGGCTGGCCTGCGGCGACACCACAATACTGCGCCCTTGCCCCGTACCAATCATGGCCTGAACCGCCTTTTGCAGCTGGCCCCAGAAATCACTGTCGGAACGCGTTTCAATCCGGGTGCCGCCCGTGGAGTAAGATGAGCGGTCACCGTTATTGCTGTCGCGGCGGCGGTTGTCGTCATAGTCGTCATTACTGGTATTGCGGCGGTTATCCGACTGATTGTCGATACTGTTATCCGGGCTGCTGATTGAGCCTGTGGTCAAGGATGTCAGAGAGAGGCCACGCCGCTGCAGTTGCAGGTAGTCCACCGGAATCACTTCCGTGCGCAATGTGGCAGGGAACACCTGAATAATGTTGCCCTTGCGCTGGATATCATAGCCGTAAATATCCGACGCAACGTTCAGTACTTCATCTAAAGTCACATCCTGCAGGATCAGCGTAACCCGGCCGCTGACCTCAGGGTGGATCACCATATTAAATGCCGTGCCCCGAACCAGGCTGGAGAAAAAGGCGCGGGCGTCCACAGCCCGGGCATTGACACGAAAGCGCCGCTCGTACGCACGGCTGCTGCCATAGCCGGAACGGCTCAGGCTGGGCATCAGATCAGCGCTGACTGCCGATGGCAAGTCCGTCAGAGGCCGGCTCTGAGCCTCATTTTTAGCCTGATTTAAGGCTTCCTGCACCTCAACCGGTTTATTGTGCCCCATATTTGTAGAGCAGGCCGCCAGCAAGGTTGTTGCCATCACAATTAACAATAAGCGCATGTCAGAATTCACTTTTATTATTCATTGATTGTTATTTCTTCGCTATACAAAGCCAGACGCCATTGCCGGCTACCGCGCTGGAGAATAACAGTCTCTCCGTCGACGGCTTTCAGGGTATAACCACTTATCGCCTCACCCGGCAAAACCACCTGGCTATTTAAAATAACGCTGCACTGGTCCTGTTCCGGACAAACGATGCCTTCCAGTGAAGGTAAGCGCTGTGTCGCTGTTTTCTTTACCGATGGCGCCTGCCACCCCAGCGGGGCAGTCGGATCGCTTTCAGCCAGGGTTGCTGTGCTGAACAAGGCAAGTAACAGCAGAGAAATACATTGTCTAACCACCGATAAAGTCCTTACTTTCGCCCAGCGTGTATACATCCAGCTGTATATCGGAGAGCGGGTATTTATCTACCTGATAATCCAGGCTTCGCCAATAATATTTCACCGGCAGCGCTTCCAGCTGCTGCAAATAATTCACCAAATCAAAGTAACGGCCACGCAGAGTCAGCCGGACAGGGTGAATGTAATAACCGGCATCCTCACCGTTTATCAGCTGAGCTGGCGGCAGAGATTCCAGCGACACCAGCGTCAGACGTTGGGAGCGCTGCAGCACCTGGTCCATCAAAGCCGCCATCTGGACCGGGGTTACCAGACTGGCAACACGTTCTTTGAGCTCTGTGTCCAGCCGGGCGTTACTGTCTTGCAACTGGCGGATTTGTTCATCCAACACCTTATCGGGATCACTGTTCAGCTGCCGCTGAATCCGAATCAGATCACCGTCGTTTTTGATAATGCTGGCCTGTACCGATTGCTGTTGCCTTACCACCGATGTCAGGGATTGCTGGATGGGTTCCAGTAAAAACTGATAACCGGCCAGAATCAGCATCAACCAGCCCGTTACCGCCACCAGCCACTGCTCGCGCCGGTTAAGCTGCTCAAACCGGGTAACAAGAGATGCCCAGGCGCTCATTGTTTTGCCTCTGTTTTGCGTTGCGCATGCAACATAAAGGTCACTCTGTTTTCTTCATTTCTGCCTAGAGACATGACTTCAAAGCGGCGATCGGCCAACTGGGGAAATTGCGCAAAACTCTGCAGCCAGCCGGGTACTGCATTGGGGTGCCTGGCCACGCCTTCCAGATCCAGTTGCTGGCCCTGTACGTGAATGCGGCTCACTGAGATATCCTGGCTGGCAGCCTGCGCCAGCTGCTGCAACATAGTGGCATAGCCAGCTTGCAGGCTGTTATCGTGCATGGCAATTGCCCTGAGCGTGGCTTGTTTGGCCGCGAGATGCTGTTCCAGCTCGCCGCTCAGTTTGACTTTTAATTCACTCGGCAGATGACGGGCCAGCGCGGCTTTGGCGTTATCCAGTTCAGTCTGTTTTTGCGTCAGCTGGGTTTGCTGCTGTGCCAGTAATTGTGTGGCCCTGTACTCCTGCCAGCTTTGCCATCCCGCCAGCGATCCGATCACCACTGCACCCGCCGCCCAGCCAGCCACTAAATTAGGCAAGGTGAGCCAGTTAGATTGTGGTTTCAGACTGTCGCTGTACAGATTGAGCAACGGCTGCTGCAGCTGAACGGCCCAGGCGACACGGGTATCAAAATCAGTCAGCTCGGCGGGTGCCCCACTGACTGTCGCGACCGGCACATTGAGCCGCTGCCGCAATGCGTCAGCCAACTGCTCATTATCATCGCTGTCACAACTGACCAGCACCTGGGCAATAGGTGCATCACGCAGCTGGGCACTCAGGAAGTCAAGGGAGCGCTGCAGTTCAAGCGCCAGCCCGTCTATCTGCAGATTAGCCTGCTCCAGACCCATCAGAGGCTGAGAAAAACCGCGCAGCTGGCGCTGAAAACACATCACCTGCTGTTTGAAAGCGGTCAGGTGCAGACCGGAATGCTGACGGGAATGAAGGAACAGCTGGCTCTGTTTTTCAGCCGTCATCTGACCCAGCACCACTTCATCCACAGTAATCAGTTCAGGCTCACAGCCATTCGCCAGGCACGCCAGCACCAGTTGCTGAACCAGGGAACGCTGCGCCACCAGCACTTGCAGTCTGTCTTTTATTGGCTCTTCAAACCCATCCGCCACCAGGTTAGCGGGAGGTTCAGTCACCAGATCTTTGACCAGAAACGGTAAGGCACTGGCCAGTTCATGGCGGGGTAAGGCAGGTTTATCAATGATCAGGCTTTGATATAAGCCATGGCCAAGTACGAAGCGAATTCTGCAGCCGTTTAAATGGTGTGTATTGATCAATTGCGTGATGGAAGACGTCCAGCTTTCACGTGAAGCCACTTCCACACTGTCACTGATCCAGTCATTCCCGTCTTCTGTAAGACAGACGAGTGTCAGTTTCCCTTCGAACACAGCAAAACTGGCCACTTTACTGACAGTTTTCCGACTTAGGAGCTTTTTCATCAGCATGGTAATAACCCGTTTTACTTTTCGTTCGTTTTTAACCCGCGGCTACATTCTTTAAAAACATGCTATTGACTATTATTGTCAATAATTTGACCCATGATACTGACAGGAATTTATGGTGTATAGAGAAAATCCTGTAAAAAATGTAAGGTTTCCACTTAGATAACATTATCTGCGATTTTTGGTACTAATTTGACTCACACTCATCTCCGGGGCAAAAAAGCGCCCCTGCCCGCCATTAATACCCAATTGCTGCAGCACCTGCCACTCCCTGTCATTTTCGACGCCAACAGCAATCACCTCGACACCGGAATTGGCACAGGCGCCCAGCATACTCCGGACAAATAACTGATTTTCCTGCCGCTGATCTATTTCACGAATCAGGCTTCTGTGCAGCTTGATATACTGGACGTTGACATCCTTGATATAGTGGGTGCTGACTATGGTTCTCCCGGCCTGATCCACACCCAGCCGGCAGCCGAGGCCCGTTACCATTTTGAGAAAGGTACGCACAGCATCAATATGGCGTGACAGGTTCCGCTCCGGGACTTCAATACTCAGCCGTTTCAGTACCGGCCTGGGTGTTTGCAGCAGTTCATCCCGGAACCAGCGGATAAATCCTTTATCCAGCAGAGATTCGACACTGACGTTAATCGCAAAATTATCCAGCGTCGGGCCATTTTTGAGCAGATCCAGCGCCTGACTGATGACCTGTTTATCCATACGCACATTGAATCCCACCAGCTCAACCGCAGGCAGAAAACGGGAAGCTTTGATCATCACACCGTTTTCGTCATTGATCCTCGCCAATAATTCACGGTGCAGCGGTATTTTCTCCCCAGAGAGATAGGCGGGCTGCTGATACAGAGCCGGGCCGCCCTGACTCAAGACAGCATCCAGCAGCGTCCGCCAGCGCACACTGCCCCGGGTATCCTCTCCCAGTACATCTTTCTGGAAGGCATACCAGCTGTTCGTGCCCTGTAATTGCGCACTGCGCAGCGCCATGTCAGCCTCATCCATAATGCGGCCACGCCGCTCGCCGCTGGCAAAATAGGTCATACCAATATGGCACCAGTTCTCGCGCTGCAATGGCACGGAAGGTGTCAGCCGCTCCAGCCCTTTCAGCAGCTGATTCACAAACTGATTGACCTCCTTGCTGGGCTGTTGCAGCAGCATGATGGCAAATTCGGCGTCAAAATAGCGAGACAGTACGCTGTCCGGATAGCGCTGGACCATATTCGACAGCACCATGCCGACATCCTGAATCAATTCATCGGCCACAATCTTGCCCTTTGCCAGCAGCAATTCTTCCCAGTCAGCGATACGAATCAAAATAACAGCACCATGGTTATCCTGATCCTGAACCACAGATTGCAGACGGCTGTCGAACAATACCCGATTGGCCGAGCCCGTCAGTTGATCCAGGAAGGTGTGGGTACGAATGAAGGTATCAAAGCGGCTGCGCTCCTGTCTGGCATCTTTCAGCTCAGAGATTAGCTTGTCCAATGCCAGACTTGCCGTTTCCGGCCATTCCAGATCGGCGCCTTTGGCAAAAGCATCCAGCTTACCGGCCAGCAGCATTCTCCCCCGCTCTTCGAGAAGCTCTGAGCCCTGCAACTGCCGCTTAAGCCAGTTTACGCCCCATATCAGGCCGGCAATAATGATCATGATCGCCAGGCTGATAGAAGACATCGCCCCCAGCGAATAGGTTAATTCGGTATAAGGCGGCACTGACTGGATACTGACAGAGTAACCGGGGTTCAGGGTCAGCGGATATTCAGTATGATAAAGAATATTGGGATCATCGATTTTCTGTAATCCCTGAAATTGGTAGACAGAGCCGGTATCGTTGCTGACGTCCAACGCCACCACGTTACTGGCTTTGAGTAACTTCGGCAGCCAGCGGGCCAGAGACTGTGAACCCTGAGGATCGGCCATTTCCTGGTCGATCGCTTCTACCACGCCGCCCAGATAATGATGCAGATAATCCTGCCCGAGTTGACGAAAACTGACAGCACCGCCAATGAAAATGACAAACATGGCGCAAATGACAATTAGGGTCACGAAAGCAACCAGTCTATTGGTCAGCTTCATCCCTGAGGCTTTTCTCATGCAAGGTCCAACTTTATCTGAAAAACAATTCCAAACCGCCTGGCTCTGTGGTCAACTCTGATACAGACAACAATACAAACCAAAACGCCTGTTTATACTGGAAAATACCATCGGCTCTCAAACACTGCAGTGCTCAGACCGACACTTTCCTTACTTGGCTCACCGCCCAGGCAGCATGCACCCCACAAAGCGGAGAGATATGGACTGGATCACCTGCACCAAAAGTTTTGTCGCCGTGGTTGAGCAGGGCTCACTGGCTCAGGCCGCAAGCGCTCTCAACACCTCAAGTTCAGCCTTGTCCAAGCGGCTGTCATGGTTAGAAAAACAGCTTGGTGTTCAGCTTCTTAAACGCACGACACGTAACCTGACAGTCACAGACGCCGGCAAGGTGTTTTATCGGCGCAGTGTCCATTTACTTGATGACTGGCACCAGATACTGGCTGAAACCACCTCCACCTACGGCGAAGTTCAGGGTGTGCTGCGCATCGGCGCCCCGCTGGCGACAGGCAGCCGGGTACTGGTTCATTATCTGGCCGAGTTTTTACAGACCTATCCCAATATTCAGGTAGAGCTGCACACTGTGACTCCGGGCCAGTTGCCGGATCTCAACCTGGATGTTTTTATCAGCCGCGAACTGACTGATTTTAATTCCACCAGTTATATTGCCACCAAACTCTTTAGTTTTCAGGCTGGCTTCTATGCCTCACCCAGTTACCTGGAAGACAGGCCCGCCATCGAAACCCCGGAGCAACTGGCGCTGCATAACTGCCTGTTATTCGGCAGTCATGGCCATGAGCAAGAGCATGTCTTTGAAAGTAACCGTCGCCTGCGTTTGCGGGGCAATTTTACCACCCAGAACCCGGAAGCCCTGGTCGCCGCTGCGGTAGCTGGAATGGGGTTAATTCTGGTAGGTGAGAATACGGTAAAACGCGAGCTCAGCAATGGTTTGCTGATCCCTGTCTTACCTGATCTGAAACAGCCGTTAAATGCTGCCTACGCCTACTACCCTAAGCTCAACTACAACCATACCAAAACCAAGCTGTTTATTGATTTTATTAAACAAAAAGCCTCACCCGGACACACGCATCAGTCAGCCAATCCCCACTCTCTGTGATCAGCATCGTGCGGTGACTGGGTATCAGGCAATAAAAAAGCAGCGTTGAACGCTGCTTTTTTAACAACCGTCTGGAAAGGATCAGAACGGAATATCGTCGTCAAAATCCATTGGCGGCTCATTGTACTGAGGCTGCGGTTGCTTAGACGCAGGCTGCTGCTGAGGCGCATAGTTTTGCTGTTGCTGTTGCTGTTGCTGTTGAGCCGGTTGCTGAGGTTGTCCCCAACCGCCCTGCTGCTGCTGGCCGCCCATTGGCGCGCCCTGACCGCCACCCTGACGACCACCCAGCATTTGCATCACACCGTTGAAGCCTTGAACAACCACTTCGGTCGTGAAGCGGTCCTGACCGCTTTGATCCTGCCACTTACGGGTTTGCAACTGACCTTCAATGTAAACCTGAGACCCTTTACGCAAGTACTCACCAGCCACTTCAGCCAGCTTGCCGAACAACGCAACACGGTGCCATTCTGTTTTTTCACGCTGTTCACCGGTGGCTTTATCACGCCAGCTTTCAGAAGTCGCGATGGTGATATTTGCGACTGCACCGCCGTTCGGCATATAACGGATTTCAGGATCTTGTCCTAAGTTACCCACCAGGATCACTTTATTTACGCCACGACTGGCCATAGTTCACTCCAGGTTTTCGCTGTTGAGGCTGCCAATCCTGACACCCTTCGCTCATTCAAAGTTTATACTTAATCGCCGAGTTTAACATGGGCTGCCCTCCGAGTCATAGGGCTACGTCATGCTTCCCATGTCTTGATCGGACGCATAAAAGACGATCAAAGCACTGTGTTTTTGTACAGTCAAGTCTTTTAAGCCCCTCAGGGCTATGCAATAATGCCAATCCTATTTATTCAAGCGCTGATGACTGCAACTATGGATAAGATCGAAGTCAGGGGTGCGCGCACCCACAACCTTAAAAACATTAACCTGACTATCCCCCGGGATAAGCTGATTGTTATCACAGGTTTATCAGGTTCCGGTAAGTCTTCTCTGGCATTCGACACCCTGTATGCCGAAGGTCAGCGCCGTTACGTCGAATCACTGTCGGCCTACGCCCGCCAGTTTCTGTCGCTGATGGAAAAACCGGACGTCGACCATATTGAAGGCCTGTCGCCTGCCATCTCGATTGAACAAAAATCGACCTCACACAACCCGCGTTCGACGGTCGGTACTATTACCGAAATCTATGACTACCTGCGCTTGCTGTATGCCCGTGTCGGCGAACCACGCTGCCCGACTCACGATGTGCCCCTCGCCGCGCAAACCGTCAGCCAGATGGTCGACAAAGTGCTGACACTGCCGGAAGGCAGCAAGCTGATGCTGCTGGCTCCTATCGTCAAGGAGCGTAAGGGCGAGCACCTGAAAACCTTAGCCAACCTGTCGGCGCAAGGCTATATCCGGGCCCGGATAGACGGTGAAGTCTGCGATCTGTCCGATCCGCCGACGCTGGAATTACACAAAAAGCACACCATAGAAGTGGTGGTGGATCGCTTTAAAGTGCGTAATGATCTTCAGCAGCGGCTGGCTGAATCGTTTGAAACCGCGCTGGATCTGTCAGGCGGCACAGTGGTCGTCAGCGCCATGGATGACGATAACATGGCCGAACTGATTTTCTCGGCCAACTTCGCCTGCCCGCATTGCGGCTACAGCATGCGTGAGCTGGAACCGCGCCTGTTTTCCTTCAATAACCCGGCCGGTGCCTGCGGCACATGCGACGGACTGGGGGTACAACAGTATTTCGATCCGTCCCGCGTGATTCAGAACAGTGAACTCAGCTTGTCCGGCGGTGCCATCCGGGGCTGGGACAAACGCAATTACTACTACTTTCAGATGCTGACTTCACTGGCTGAACATTACGATTTTGATGTTGAATCACCGTTCAGCAGTCTGCCGAAGAAAGTACAAAACGTATTGCTGCAGGGCTCAGGCACCACAAATATTGAGTTTAAATACATTAATGATCGCGGCGATGTGACAGTTCGCCGTCACCCGTTTGAAGGCATTCTGAATAACATGGAACGCCGCTACCGGGAAACCGAGTCCAATGCTGTACGCGAAGATCTGGTGAAGTATATCTCCACCAAGCCTTGTGCCAGCTGTCACGGTTCGCGTCTGCGTGAAGAAGCACGTCATGTCTTTATCGACAGTACCAACCTGCCGGCCATCAGTGAAATGAGCATCAGCCAGGCGCTGACCTTCTTTTCCGAGCTGACACTGGAAGGACAGCGTGCGCAGATTGCCGATAAAATCCTCAAAGAAATCAATGACAGGCTGACCTTCCTGGTCAATGTGGGCCTCAACTATCTCAACCTGTCTCGCAGTGCAGAAACATTGTCGGGCGGTGAAGCTCAGCGCATCCGCCTGGCCAGCCAGATTGGCGCTGGACTGGTCGGCGTTATGTATGTGCTCGATGAGCCTTCCATCGGCCTCCACCAGCGTGATAACGAACGCCTGCTGAGCACCCTGACCCGGCTGCGCGATCTGGGTAACACCGTACTGGTGGTCGAACACGACGAAGATGCGATCCGCAGTGCGGATTACATCATAGATATCGGCCCGGGCGCCGGTGTTCACGGCGGGCAGATCATCGCCGAAGGCACCATGGAAGATATTCTGAATTCGGAAGATTCCCTGACCGGCCAATACCTGAGCGGCAAAAAACAAATTGAAGTGCCTGTTGAACGTGTTCCTGTCGATCCGGCAAAAACGGTTCAGCTAACAGGCGCCACGGGCAATAACCTGAAAACAGTCGATGTGTCGATTCCGGTTGGTTTGCTGACTTGTGTGACCGGGGTATCCGGCTCAGGCAAGTCAACCCTGATCAACGATACTTTCTTCAAGATTGCTCACCATAGACTCAATGGGGCCACTACAGGCGAGCCGTCCCCTTATGACGATATTCAGGGGCTGGAGCACTTCGATAAAGTCATCGACATCGATCAGAGCCCGATAGGCCGAACGCCGCGTTCCAACCCGGCGACGTACACAGGCATTTTCACCCCCATCAGGGAGCTGTTCTCGGGCACTCAGGAGTCTCGCTCACGGGGCTATAAACCAGGCCGCTTCAGCTTCAACGTCAAAGGCGGCCGCTGTGAAGCCTGTCAGGGCGATGGGGTGATCAAAGTTGAAATGCACTTCCTGCCCGATGTTTACGTGCCCTGTGATAACTGTAAGGGTAAACGCTACAATCGTGAGACTCTGGAAGTGAAATACAAAGGCCAGTCAATTGATGAAGTGCTGGAAATGACAGTGGAAGATGCGCGGGTATTTTTTGATCCTGTACCAGCCATTGCCCGAAAACTGCAAACCCTGATGGATGTCGGACTATCCTATATCCGCCTGGGACAAGCAGCGACCACGCTGTCTGGCGGCGAAGCGCAGCGGGTGAAACTGGCACGCGAGCTGTCCAAACGCGATACAGGTAAAACCCTGTATATTCTCGATGAACCGACAACGGGCTTGCACTTCCATGATATCCAGCAGTTGCTGAGTGTACTGCACCGACTGCGTGATCACGGCAATACCATAGTGGTGATTGAGCATAACCTGGACGTCATTAAAACCGCAGATTGGATCATTGATCTGGGGCCGGAAGGCGGCAGCGGTGGCGGTGAGATCATTGCGACAGGCACACCGGAACAGGTTGCCGAAGTCGCCGGTTCGCATACGGCCCGCTTCCTAAAACCCCTGCTGCCCGCATTAACGGCAAAGCAGCAGGCATAATTACACTCATGCACTCTGTCAGGCTGAATTCAGCCTGACTTTTTGTCTATTTGCCGAGGGACCGGACACCGTGACCGTCATTCAATTAAGGGGCACCAGACTGGCCGCTGCCACCATCAGTAAACCACTGACGCGACCTTTTATTCTGGCGCTGACTTTTCTGTTTCTGCTGTCGATGCATTATTTTCAGCATAATCAGGGAGGAGCCGGACTGGAACTACCCTTTAATGTCAGTAGCTGGATTCCCTTCAGCTTTGCCATTGCTATTGGCCTGCTGGAGATCAGCCGACAGAAAGTATTGCGTTATTCACGCCTGACGCTGGTTCTCTTATGTTGCTGCGTCACGCTGTCTGTCCCCATGTTCTTCCCGGAAGCGCGACCAGAAGTCGCCGTCAACCGAGTCATTACCCTTTGGGCTGGCTGGTTGTTCTTCGTGGCACTGCAGCAGTTTGCTTTCAGCCAGAAACAGCGTCAGCAAATACTCTGGCTGATCTTAAAAGCGGTCTGGCTGCAAGCCGCGCTGGCCTGGTATCAGTTTCTGTGGATCTCACCGGAAAATAGCATTGGCTATAACACAGATCTCAACCGACCCTACGGTATTTTTCAGCAACCTAACGTGATGGCCAGCTTCCTGGCCACCGGGCTGATCCTCTCAGCTTACCTGCTGGCACGGCAGCCTATGGTTCAGGGCCGCTGGACCCTCTCCCATCTCGGCCTCCAATTAACACCTGTCGCTGTGATCCCCATGCTGTATGTGCTCAGCTCGCGAACCGGCTGGATTGCCAGTGTGGTGGGGATGTTACTTATCCTGCCTTACCTGATGCAGTTTGCAGCCAGAATACAGTGGCGAATGTGGCTGATGATGGTGGTCATGGGATTAAGCGTGACCTGGAACCTGACCAGCAGCCTGAACTGGAGCCCGCAACCGGGCAGAGTGTCGCTGGAAAGTGCCCGCTCAGTCATCTACCCGCAAGCGCTGGACATGTTCCTGCACTCACCGGCCACGGGCGTCGGCTATGGTAATTTTGAACCCACTTATCTGATGCAGACAGCGCAAGCGCATCAGGCCGATCCTGAAACGCCCCATGGGTTACCCGGGCTGGATCATCCCCATAACGAGTTACTTTTCTGGGCCAGTGAAGGGGGTATTTTACCTGTACTGGCACTGCTGATTGCGGCAGCGGCGGTGCTGGCTAAAATTCGCCGCGCACCGGCCAACACTCAGCTGGCTCTGGTCGCGCTCCTGTTTCCAATAACACTACATACCCAGCTTGAATACCCCTTTTACCACTCCCTGATCCACTGGATTATTTTTGTGTTTCTGATCTATTGGGTTGATGCCCTGAGTGCGAAATACTTCAAACAAACACTGCGATTTTATAAGCCCTTCAGAATCAGCGCCATGCTTTTGCCTGTTGTCGTCAGCCTCTTTATGGCCACCACCTTATATTCAGGCGCCATGCTGACCCGCTTTGAATCATCCACGCCACCCGATTTAACCGCCCTGGATAAGGTCAATAACACCTGGGCCTGGCGCAACCGGTTTGAATGGGATCTTTATCAGACCCAGTTGAAAATGGGCATTCAGCAGGATAATCCTGCGTTGCTGACAAGCTTTATCCATTGGGCTGACCATAAAGCCAAAGAGCTGCCAAGGCCCATTCTGTATCAGTTTCTGATCAAAGCTCATCAGGCATTGGCAAACACTTATCAAGCTGAACAGGTTCGCGAAGAGGCCCGGTATCTTTTCCCGGGTATGGATTTCAGCGATGAAGCGTTACCGCAGTTTTCCAAGCCAAAAACCGTAACCCCCTCGCCGCAGATAGCACAGGCTGAAGGGCAAGCAGACAAAGACTGAAAACAAGAACTGAAGACTTCCCCAAAAAAAAAGGTTCATCTCGGATTAGCGGGAAACAGATACGAAAAACGGTTGGATAAGTTATCGTGTAATCGCCAAACA
>NZ_JAUOQQ010000040.1:0-20093 GCF_030547675.1 Photobacterium sp. 2_MG-2023 | reverse complement strand
TGGCTTATGGCTATCGAGATACTGGTTATTTCTTTCTGAAAATACGATCAGTCTTCCCCGGAGATCCGAGATGAACCATAAAAAATGCCGAACAAATGCCGGCATCATTTTGACGATTTCCATTTGTTATCTGGTTCAGCCCAGCGCCAGCCAGACACCCACCCCCATCATTAACGTGCCGGCAATGCGGTTGAGATAACGCAGGTTGTCCCCTTTGGTCAGGAACAGCCGCAGGCTCTTGCCGCCGTTGGCGTAAACCAGTAAGGCCACGAACTCTGTCATCAGAATGACAGCCAGCAAACCTGCCATTTGAGGTGCCATCGGCATGTCAATGTTAATGAAAGGTGGCAGCAGAGAGATCATAAAGGCCCACCCTTTAGGGTTGGCAATAGCTGTGATGAACCCCTGAGATATAAGCTGTCCGCGCTGTGTCACCGTAGGCGTTTCCAGGTTCAGCGACATTTTGCCCCGGTTACGCCACATGTTGATGCCCAGCCAGAACAGGTAAGCACCGCCAACCCATTTAAGGGCACTAAAAAGCTGAGGATAGTTCAGCATAACTGTGGCAACCCCCATCACAGCTGCAATGGCGACCAGAGCCACACCAAGCAATTCACCCACCATCATCCAGAGTGCGCGTTTAACACCAATGCTCATCCCCAGTGTCATAGCGAGTGTCATACACATACCGGGTGTAATAGAAACAAAGAAAAAAGTAGGGATAAATGCGCTTAGTAAGGTGAAATCCAACATATACATCCTGACATATGTGTTAACAAAACAGATTGTCAGTGTAATCAGTTCGCTGAGGCGATGGTAGTGTTTTGTGACATGATTTTTGGGTTGAAGACCCGGCGGAATGAAAATAAACAGTGAGGCGCTTCACGCTTTAGTACTCTCATTTTTTTGTCGTGGATCAGCGCAGGCCTGACTGTTTTTATTGTGAGTATTGTTAATAAATTGACTGGTTATCAGCCTGTTAGCGATTAAATGCTCGCTATCATAAATCGTTCTTGCCATAGAAGAGCTGGACAGTAATCGCGATTGTTGGGTCAAAATGAGACTTTTGATATCAATTTAATTTGACGCGGTCGTATTTTGTGCATAAATTTAACTCAAATGAAATATCTTTAACATCCAGTAAACATCTTTCACGGAGAGCAAAAATATTTCATTCACTGGTTTATTTCTCAATCTGAAGCTTGGTCGCGGTATCACAAGCTGGTGGCAGTAGGTTGAAAGTTCGTAATCCCCCAAACAAAGGAGAGTGGGATGAGCAAGTTACGTGTCATGAAGAAATCGCTTCAGATGGTTACCGCCACTGTTGCACTGTCCATTCTGTCCGCTACCTCACCAGCTATGGCTGAAACCAAAGCGCCAACGGCGTTCAAGTGTAAGCCGGGTGAAACCTATTACATGAACGTGATGGTGTCCGGTGTGGAGTACTGGTTCCCTGTCTATGAAATGATGAAGGAAGCAGCACGTTCAATGGGCTGTAAAACTGTCTATACCGGCACGCCGGAATACGATGTGAATAAACAGCTCGCGTCATTTGAGCAGATACTGGCGAAGAAACCGGCCGGAATCTTGCTGCACCCCATGAACCCGGATCCCTTTATTGAACCCATTAACCGGGCGGCAGAAATGGGTATTCCTGTTGTGACCTTTGCAGCGGATTCACCTAACAGTAAGCGGGTGTCCTTTATTACCTCTGATAACTATCAGGAAGGTAAGTTCGCCGCCGATGCCGTGGCGGAAGACATGGGCGGTAAAGGTGAGTACGCGGTGCTGGAGAACCCGGGCCAGGATAACCACGACCGACGCGTGAGTGCTTTTATTGCGCGCATGAAATCAAAATGGCCTGACATGAAGCTGGTCTCGCGTGCGGCCAGTAATACCGATGCCACCAAAGCCTATAACTCTCTGATGACTATGGCACAGGCGCACCCGAACCTGGGCGCTGTCTTTATGCCTGAAGCAACCTCTGCCATGGGCGCAGCACAGGCAGCCAAAGAGCTGGGCGGAAAAATCCGTGTGTTCAATGCCGACGTGAACGCCAAGATCCTCGACATGATCAAGCAAGGTGAAATCTTCGGTGCGGTGAACCCGAACCAGGGTATGCAGGGCTACATGGGCATGATGCTGCTGTATATGGCGGCGCATCCCGGCCTGATCGATCCGATGAACGATCATGACCGTGCCGGGTATAACCCAATGAGCGTGCCGTTCGTCGATAACGGTTTCTCTATCGTCACCAAAGCCAATGCTGATGATTTCTACTGGGATAAGTACCTGTCGAAACGCGGCACTAAAGGTATCAACGAGTAAATCCTACCCTGCTGAGGCCCGGTATCCGGGCCTCTTCCCTCAGCATACTCATGGAGGAGAGACGGTGGAAACGTCCAACACAACGCCAGTGCTTGAGATCCGAAATGTGACCAAAACCTTTGGTTCGACAACCGCGCTGAATAATATCCGCTTCGATTTACTGCCCGGTGAAGTGCATGCCATCGCCGGTGAAAACGGTGCCGGCAAGTCTACGCTGATGAAAATCATCGACGGCATACACCAGCCGGACAGCGGGGAAATGTTTATCAATGGCGAAAAAGTGGTGGTCAGCAGTCCGTTAGAAGCACAGAAGCTGGGCATCGGGTTTGTTCATCAGGAAATCGCACTCTGCTCTGATGTGTCAGTGGCTGAAAACATCATGATGGCGAAAATCAACAGCTCGGATGGCTGGCTGGTGGATTACAAAACCTTATATCGCGAAGCCTACGAGGTGGTCAGCCAGCTGGCCGATATAGACCCAAGACAGAAAGTGTCTGATCTGACTATCTCTAATCAGCAACTGGTGGAAATTGCCAAAGCTCTGGTGCTGGACTGCAAAATTCTGATCCTGGATGAGCCGACAGCGGCGCTGACGGATCAGGAAACCGACATCCTGTTTGCCATTATGCAGACGCTGAAAGCACAGGGGATCAGCATTATTTATATCAGTCACCGCATGGCGGAGATTTTTGAGCAGTGCGACCGGGTCAGCGTGTTCCGCGACGGTCATTACATACATACCAAACGGATAGAGGACACCACACCGCAGGCGATTGTTCAGAGCCTGGTCGGGCGTGAAATTGCCAACCTGTATCCGCCGAAATGCCAGGGTCAGGTCGAGAATAATCCGGTGATCCTCGACGTTGAAGGCCTGTCAGACGGCCACAGATTTAACGACATTGATTTTAAGGTGTACCAGGGCGAAATCTTTGGCGTCGCCGGTCTGATTGGTGCCGGGCGTTCTGAAATGGTCAAGGGCCTGTGCGGCCTGCACACCAAACAGCGCGGCAAGCTGAGATTCAACGGCCAGCCGATCACCATTAACTGTTATCGCGATGCGATAGACAAAGGCATTGTCTATCTCTCGGAAGACCGTAAAGAAGAAGGCCTGTTTCTGGATTTATCCATTGCTGTCAACGTCTCTGCGCTCAAGCTGGAACTGGTGTCTGAGCACGGTCTGATCAGCAAAGACAAGGAATTTGATCAAACCCAGACCCTGACCGACAGACTGAACCTGAAAAGCGGCAGCCTGCATCATAAGGTGTCGTCGCTCAGCGGGGGCAACCAGCAGAAAGTCGCCCTGGCCAAAATCCTGTCGGTGAACCCTAAGCTCATCATTCTTGATGAGCCAACCCGGGGCATTGACGTGGGGGCAAAATCTGAAATTCACAAACTGATCCGCGATCTGGCAAACACAGGTGTCGGCATCATTGTCATCTCTTCAGAATTACCGGAAGTCATCGGCCTGAGTGACAGAGTCATGGTGATGCGCGAGTCGCGTCAGATGGGGCTGCTGACCGGGGATCACATTACTGAGCAGAATATCATGCACCTTGCGTCCGGTTCCGCGGAACTGACGCAGGCAGCCGTACAGGCGTAATGCAGGAGAACATAATAATGACTATTGAACATGTATCTACACCCGGCACTTCGGTTACCGGTAAAAAACGTTCCTTCCGTGATGCGCTGGTGCGCGTCAGTCAGATGCGGGAATTCACGCTGATCCTCATCATAGTGGCGATGTTTATCGGCATGAGCTTTGCCTCACCGTATTTTCTGACCTGGGCCAATATGAAAGCCATGCTGCTGTCGTTTTCCACCGAAGGCATTGTGGTAGTCGGCATGACTATGCTGTTGATTGTCGGCGGGATTGACCTGTCGGTCGGCGCGGTGATGTGTCTGGCCATGGTGTTCGCCGCCAAGCTCTTCATGCTGGGCATGAACCCCTGGCTGGCCAGCCTGGCCTCCATTGGTTTCAGTGGTTTCATCGGCTGGCTGATGGGGCTGTGCGTCACGCGGCTGGGCCTGCACCACTTTATTGTCACTCTGGCCTTTATGGGGCTGGCGCGGGGTGCCAGCATGATCATCACTCAGGGCACGCCCATTTCGCTGTTCACTCTGCCGCCTGAATTTAAGTTTGTCGGTCAGGGAACCCTGTTCGGAGTGCCGTTCTCTATCATCATTTTCTTTGTGGTGATCATTATCAGCGACTTCCTGCTGCGAAATGCCAAAGCCTTCCGCAAGATTTTCTACACCGGCAGTAACGAGAAAGCCGCGCAGTACTCGGGCGTCAACACCAACAAGGTGAAGCTGTACGTCACCGTCTTGTCCTCCGCGCTCTGCGGTCTGGCCGGGATCATCTATATGTCGAAATTCGGTGCGGCAACGCCCAACTTCGGGGTCGGGCTGGAGCTGAACATTATTGCAGCAGCGGTGATCGGCGGAGCGAGCCTCAAAGGCGGCGAAGGCACCATCTTCGGAGCGATTCTGGGGATAGCGCTGCTGAGTGTGGTGTCCAGTTCACTGATTCTGCTCGATGTGTCTGTGTACTGGCAGGAGTTCATTAAAGGACTGATCCTGCTGGCGGCTGTGGCGGCGGATCACCATTTGCACCAGAAGTCGAAAGCCAAATCCTGAGAGGGCTGAACCTATGCAATCCACAACGAAAAGCCTGGATGTCTCCCGTCTGGTGAGCAAGGTGCTGTTCTCGCATTACAAAGAGAATCGCAGCCAGGCGGAGATCTCGAAAAGCCTGGATCTGTCACCGGCCAAGGTGAACCGCATTATCCGTCAGGCGCGGGAAGAGGGGCTGGTCGAAATTATCCTCAATATTCCGCACATGGGGGTAATGGAGCTGGAAAAGCAGCTGATGGCACGTACGGGTCTGCCTAAAGCGGTACTTTGTCCGTCCTATGCCGATGATCCTGTCGTTGGGTTTACGCAGATAGCGGAAGTGGCGGCGGAATTTTTACAGGACACCCTGCGTAAGAATGATGTCATCTGCATCAGCGGCGGCAAGGCACTGGCCACCATCGTCGACGTGATGAAGCCGGTTAAAGGCATGAAGGTGACTGTAGTGCCGGCCACCGGCGGGGTGCAGGGCACGCATTTTACCGATGTGAACTACCTGGCCTCGGCGCTGGCGGAAAAGCTGGGAGGTCGCTCGATGCAGCTTCATGCGCCCTTGTTTGCAGATACGCAATCGGACCGTGACATGCTGATCAACATGCGGGCCACCAAGGAAGTGCTGGATATGGCCCGGCACGCCGACATTGCGCTGGCGGGCATCGGCGCGGTGGCGAAAGGCGATGAAAGCTATTTTGACCTGCGTCACTGGATCAACGGTGAAAAAGCCCTGGTGGCAGAGAGCCAGTGCAAAGGGGAAGTCTTTGCGCATCTGTATGACCAGTCCGGCTCGGCCTGCATTCCGGCGCTGAACAACAAGCTGGTCGGCCTGTCGCTGGCGGAAATGCGCCAGATCCCGGTCAGTATCGGCGTCGCAGCCGGGGCTGAAAAAGTGATGCCGATTGCTGCTGCGCTGCGCGGCGGTTTTCTCAATACACTGATCACTGATGAATCGACCGCACAGGGTGTGCTCGATGCATATTGAAACACAGAAGAATTGTTAACTTGAGAGGGATGACCATGAACAAAAGACAGTTAGGTTTTTCAGGTATTGATGCCTCGGTGATTGGCCTGGGCACCTGGGCCATGGGTGGCTGGATGTGGGGCGGCACCAATGAAAAGGAGGCCGTTGCCGCGATTCAGGAATCGATCACTTGCGGTGTCTCGCTGATTGACACGGCCCCGGCATACGGGCTGGGCCGCTCGGAAGAACTGGTTGGTAAAGCCATCAAGGGCCAGCGCGATAAAGTGGTGCTGGCCACCAAATGCGGCCTGGTCTGGCACACTCAGAAAGGCAATCATTTCTTCGATGAAGAAGGCAAACCGGTACACCGTTATCTTGGCCGCGATGCTATTCAGTACGAACTGGAACAGAGTCTGCGTCGTCTGGGGACAGATTATATCGATCTCTACATCACCCACTGGCAGGACCCGACCACACCGATTGAAGAAACCATGGCGACCCTGATGGAGCTGAAACAACAGGGCAAGATCCGCGCGATTGGCGTCAGCAATATCAGCCTGGAAGTCCTGAAGCACTATCAGCAGTTCGGCACTGTCGATGCGGTGCAGGAAAAGTACAACATGATAGAACGTGAGCTTGAGCAGAGTCTGTTGTCTCATACCCGCGCCACCGGGATGTCCTGCCTGAGTTATTCCTCGCTGGCACTTGGTCTGCTGAGCGGAAAAATCTCCGCCGACCGTAGGTTTGACGGCGACGATCAGCGGTTGTCGAATCCGTTATTTTCTCAGCCAAACCGTCAGATAGTGCAGCAGTTCTGCCAGTTGGTCACGCCGCTGGCTAACGATTATGGCATCTCGGTTGCGCAGCTGGTCATTGCCTGGACGCTGTCACAGCCGGGTATTACCTATGCCTTGTGCGGCGCCCGTAATCCGACCCAGGCGGCTGAGAATGCGCGGGCCGGAGAGGTAAATCTGGCTGCTGTGGATGTGGATACCATCAGCACGCTGGTGGCTCAGTCGCTCAGCCAGTTACAGACTGACTGATGTGATTCCCACCCACAATAAGAATCGATAAGGGGAGCAGTATGGCAGGCGATGGAACACAAAGGCGGGAACGATTACCCCAGGATGCGCATTTCGATGTAGTGATAGTCGGTGGCGGTATTAACGGTATCAGTGTGTACCGGGAGTTGTCTTTGCAGGGGGTGAAAGTCTTGCTGGTGGAGAAAGAAGATTTCTGCAGTAAAGCCAGCGCCGCCCTGTCGCGGATGATTCACGGTGGCTTGCGGTATCTTGAAAACGGCGAGTTTGCCCTGGTCAGGGAATCACTGGCAGAGCGTAACCGC
The DNA here is from genome assembly GCF_030547675.1 of Photobacterium sp. 2_MG-2023. NCBI lineage: Bacteria > Pseudomonadati > Pseudomonadota > Gammaproteobacteria > Vibrionales > Vibrionaceae > Photobacterium > Photobacterium sp. 2_MG-2023. The sequence continues at coordinate 12,831 of NZ_JAUOQQ010000040.1, read as the reverse complement.
CTGCTGGTCAATGCGCCGCATTATGTGCAGCCGCTGGTTACCACGATACCGATCTTTTCTCGCTGGTCCGGGCTGTTTTACGCGTTGTTTAACTTCACCGGACTGATGGATAAACCCAGTCGCCGGGGGGCGCTGGTGATTAAACTGGGGCTGTGGTTTTACGACTTTTTCACCCGTCGCGATCAGCGTCTGCCGAAACACCGTTTCTTTTCGCAGTCTGAAACGGCAGCACGCTGGCCACAGTTTGACTCTGCCGTCGCCTGCAGCGCCGATTATTACGATGCCTGGATCAGTGCCCCTGAGCGTCTGGCAATGGAGGTGCTGAGCGACACGGGCGAGCAAAGCAGCAGTCTGGCCTGTAACTATACCGAGCTGCTGGCACGGGACGGTCAGCGTTTTACCCTGCGTGACACCCTGACGGGGGAAACCAGCACGATCAGCGCAGACAAACTGGTCAATGCCACCGGGGCCTGGGTCGATCAGACCAATGATCGTCTGGGACTGGCCTCGGGCTATCTGCAGGGCACCAAAGGCTCGCACATTATTGTCCGCCACCCTGAGTTACTGGCCGAGCTGGACGGGCACATGGTGTTTTACGAGAACCCGGAAGGGCGGGTATGCATTCTGTTTCCCTACTACGGCAACGTACTGATCGGCTCGACAGACATTCCGGTGGCAGATCTGGATGCCGTGACCTGTACCGGTGAAGAAATTGATTACATGCTCGACTCACTGAAAGCCGTGTTTCCGGCACTGGTGATTGAGCGGGAAGACATAGTGTATCAGTTCAGCGGCGTACGCCCGTTGCCGTCGGTGAAAACCTCGACCACAGGGCAGATCCCGCGCAGTCATGCTCTGCGGGTGGACAGCACGGAAGACGGTCAGGTTCGCCTTTATTCTCTGATCGGTGGCAAATGGACGACATTCCGCGCCTTCGGGGAAGAAGTGGCCGATCAGATCTTATCGGATATGGCGCACACCCGCCGGATCTCGACCGCCGACCGGCCCATAGGCGGCGGCAGGGATTTCCCTGTGACAGATATCGAACGCAAAGCCTTTACTAAAGCAGCCCATGTCAAATATGCCCTGAGCGAAGCCAGAGCGGAGATGCTGCTGCAACGTTACGGCACTCAGTGCCTGGCGGTGATGGCATACCTGAGCGCCGGTGAGGATACGGTGCTGACCAGCCTGCCGGCGTACACCAGGCGCGAGCTGATGTATTTGATTGAACACGAGGCTGTGTGCCGCACGCTGGATGTGCTGCAGCGCCGCACTTCGGTGGCGATTCAAGGACAGATAGACAATCAGGTGCTGGCTGAGGTGACTGAGCTGGTGGCCGCGACGCTGGGCTGGAATGAACAGCAAACGAAACAGGATCTGGCAGAAAGTTGTCGTCAGTTGCAGCTACATCATGGTCTGGCCGTCAGCACTGAGCAGGTTGAGCAAATCTGGACCACATCTTTTTCAGGAGGAAACTATGTATATCAGTAAGAAAGTAAGGATGAACCGGCTGTTTAACAACGGCCGCTGTCTGGACGTGGCACTGGATCACGGGGTGTGTAACGAGCCGTCTTTTCTCGATGGCCTGGAAAACATGGACTCTGTGGTCAGCCAGCTGGTGGAAGCCAGACCGGACGCGATTCAGATGAATTATGGTCAGAGCGACCTGCTGCAAAACGTTGACGGCAAAGACAAACCGGCTCTGGTGATGCGGCTGGATATGGGTAATCCGTACAACACGATTCGCCACCGTCATATGTGGGCTGTGATGCAAAATGATCAGGAGCCGGTACTGCAGGCGCTGCAGATGGACGCGGCTTGCGTGGTGGTTAACCTGTTTATGCTGCCTGATGAGCCGGATCTGTTCCGCCAGTGTGTGGTGAATATCAGCAAAGTGAAAAACGACTGCGACAAATACGGTATGCCGCTGATGATAGAGCCGCTGGTGATGCAGCCGGCCAGTTCGGGTAAAGCCTATGCAGTAGACGGTGATGCGGAAAAGATAGTGACTCTGGTGCGTCTGGCCCGCGAAATGGGGGCAGACATCATCAAAGCCGATCCAACGGCTGATGCGTCGGAATTCCACCGTGTGGTCGAAGCGGCGCGTTGTCCTGTGCTGGTTCGCGGCGGCGGAAAAGAAGATGTCGAAGTGGTCTTCAGCAAGGCGCGTCAACTGCTGGATCAGGGCGCATTGGGCATGGTGTATGGCCGGAATATTTACCAGCACCCTAACCCGAGCCGCATCGTGCAGGCCTTCATGGCGATGATCCACAACAACGCCAGCGTGTCTGATGCACTGGCCATTTATCAGCAGTAATTTTTCACTGTCAGCAAGAAAAGGAAGCAAGCAATGACACCATACGTACTGGGTATAGACTGCGGAAACACGGGAATAAAAGTGGCGCTCTTTGATTTACAGGGCCGCGAAATCGGTGCGCTGGGTGACAAAGTGGCGACGCATTTTCCTGCACCGGGTTTTGCTCAGTGCGATATGGCAGCGCTGTGGAGTCAGTGCGCGGTCCTGATACGTCGCTTACTGGAAGAATGGGCCGTGCAGTCCGGACAGGTGGTAGCTGTCGGGTGCAGCGGTCATGGTAACGGGCTGTATTTGCTGGATCACGAGGCGATGCCCCTGCTGGCGATCAAATCGCTCGATTGCCGCGCCAGTGATCTGGTGCAGACGATAAAAAATCAGCCCGACTATGAGTTGATTCAGGAGCTCAACCGTCAGGGTGTCTGGCCGGCGCAATCGGCCACACTGCTTTGCTGGCTCAAACAGTATCACCCGGAGACATACCAGAGCATCGGCAGCGTCCTGTTCTGTAAGGATTACCTGAATTTTTGCCTGACCGGCGAGATATCGACCGAGTACGGGGATCTCAGTGCATCGGGTTTATACGATTTTTCAGCAGGAGAGGCGTCGGCCGCTTTACTTACTGCATTAGCTATTCCAGAGATGCAGCAGGCGATTCCCGACATCAGGGAATGTCAGGATGTTATGGGCCGGGTCAGCAGGGAAGCGGCGGCGTTAACCGGACTGAGCGAAGGCACACCTGTGGTCAGTGGCTGTTTTGATATTGTGGCCTGCGCTATCGGCTCAGGGGTCTGGCAAAGTCAGGCGGCCTCTGTGATTGCCGGTTCCTGGAGCATTAATCAGGTGGTGACGGACACCTTACCGGGCAGGGATGTCTTTATGGCCTGCCATTTTCCCGGCCAGCGTTATCTGGCGGTGGAGTCGAGTGCGACCTCGGCCTCGAACCTCGAATGGTTCATCTGTGAATTTTTCAAACAAGAAAAACAGCAAGCCCAAACCCACAATGTCGATCTTTTTCAGCAACTTAATGCCATGGTGGCCGACACTGTGATCAGTGACGATCTGCCGCTGTTTCACCCTTACCTCTACGGCGGCTGTGATAATCAGCCGGTGCAGGGGAATTTTTTCGGGCTGGCCGGATGGCATAAAAAATCGGACTTACTCTATGCCGTTTATGAAGGCATTGTCTTTGGGCATTTAGAACATGTTGGTCAGCTCAGGCTGGCGGGTCAGCATATCGACACTGCGGTTCTCAGCGGCGGAGCCGCCAAAAGCCCGGTCTGGAGCCAGTTGTTTGCGGATGTGCTGGATGTCGAGATTCAGACCTCCGACTGCACCGAAGCCGGTGCCAGAGGGGCGGCGATGGCTGCCGCAACCGGTGCAGGCTGTTTCCCGGCTCTGCAGCAGGCGGTAGCCGCTATGGCCAAGCTCAATACGCCTCTTACGCCCAGGCCACAGCAGCAAGCCATTCTTCATCAGCGCTACCAACGCTACCTGGCGGTGTCGAACGCCTTGAAAGGGCTGATGTCATGACTCTCAGATAATTCACTTAATATCAATGGGTTAACTTTGCTGTTTCGGTGGCTGTGCTACCGGAACGGCTTTGCCGATCCTGATGTTCACCGACTTTGCTCACCCTCTCAAAATTGATTTATTTTGATATTTTTTGTCTCATTTTTATCGGTATGTGCTCTATATTATTAAGATGATTAAAAGGTGGAAAGGATGAAAGGGATGACACAACGAATTGTAATGCCCGGCCTGATGGAAATCGGGGCTGGCGCGCTGGATAAAGTGGCAGACATGCTGAAACTGCTGTCTTGCCGTCAGCCATTGATTATCAGCGACCGAGTGATGTCTGAGCTGGGTTATGTACGCCGGGTTGAAATCGCACTGGCGGCGGTAGGGTTGGAGTGCGGTGTCTTTCTGGATACCGAGCCGGAGCCGACTGAGGCCTCTATCCTGCCGGCGGTTGATCAGGTGGTGACAGGCCAGTTTGACTGCCTGATTGCGCTGGGCGGCGGGAGTGCCATCGACAGTGCAAAAGCCATTGGTTTGCTGGCACAGCACGGCGGTCAGATGCGTGACTACAAAGTACCGCATGTGGTGACAGAAGCCATCTTGCCCGTGATTGCCATTCCGACCACGGCAGGCACGGGATCGGAAGTTACCCGGGTGACCATCATCACCGATCAGGACACAGACGAGAAAATGCTGTGCATGGGGCCGGGACTGATCCCCCAGGCGGCGATCATCGACTATGAGCTGACCCTGTCGGTGCCGGCCCGTATCGCTGCCGATACCGGGATTGATGCGCTGACACACGCCATTGAAGCTTATGTCAGCGCCAAAGCCGGGGTGTTTTCCGATCAGCAGGCGCTGTCAGCCATGCGTTTGATAGCCCCGAATCTTCGCGAAGCGGTGAACACCCCTGGCAATCATGATGCGAAAGAGAAGCTGATGCTGGGAGCCACACTGGCCGGTATCGCTTTCTCCAACGCGTCTGTCGCACTGGTGCACGGCATGAGCCGTCCGATTGGCGCCCATTTCCATGTCCCGCATGGCATGAGCAATGCCATGTTATTACCTGCGATTACCGAGTTTTCCATTCCGGCCAGTCTGACGCGTTATGCCGACTGCGCCCGCGCGATGGGGCTGGCTGATGACATCGTCAGTGAGGAAGAAGCCGTGCAGCGTCTGATGTCTGAGCTGACTCAGCTTAACGCCGATCTGCAGGTGCCGGCCATGTCGGATTTCGGGATTGACCGGCACCAGTATCATGAGCTGCTGGACACCATGGCGGAGCAGGCGCTGGCATCGGGCTCACCGAATAATAATCCGCGCATTCCGAGCAAGAATGAAGTGATTGAACTGTATAAAAAGGTATGGAGTTAATGATGATTGGAAATTACATCAACAGTGAATTAGTGCCAGTGACCTCAGATCGCAATCTGCCGGTCACGGATCCGGCCACCGGTAAAGTGATCGATCAGGTTGGTCTGTCCAGCGTGGCGGATACCGAGCAGGCAATCGCCAGCGCGGAAGCGGCATGGCCGGCCTGGGCGCAAATGACACCGCTTAATCGCTCGCGCATCCTGTTTCGCTTCAAAGCCTTGCTGGAACAGAACATGGACGAGCTGGCAACACTGATCAGCCGCGAGCACGGAAAAGTACACAGTGATGCGTTAGGCGAACTGACCCGCGGGCTGGAAGTGGTCGAATTTGCCTGCGGCATTCCCCATCTGCAAAAAGGCGAACACAGCCGCAATGTGGGCACAGATGTGGACTCGCATTCCATGCTGATGCCTTTGGGCGTGTGCGCGGGGATCACCCCCTTTAATTTCCCGGTCATGGTGCCCATGTGGATGTTCCCGATTGCACTGGCAACCGGCAATACCTTTGTGCTGAAACCGTCAGAGAAAAACCCGTCCGCGGCACTGAGACTGGCGGAATTGCTGACCCAGGCAGGATTGCCGCCAGGGGTGTTTAATGTCGTGCAGGGCGATAAGGAATCGGTGGATGTGCTGCTGAGCGATGCCAGAGTCAAAGCAGTCAGTTTTGTCGGCTCGACACCGATTGCGGAATACATCTATTCACAGGGCTCGGCACACGGCAAACGGGTGCAGGCACTGGGCGGTGCGAAAAACCATATGGTGGTGATGCCGGATGCGGATTTGGATCAGGCGGTTAATGCGCTGATGGGCGCCGCCTTTGGTGCGGCCGGAGAACGCTGCATGGCGATTTCTGTCGCGGTTGCCATTGGTGACGAAGTGGCCGATAAGCTGGCAGAGAAACTCACAGCCCGGATTCGTGAGTTACGGGTCGGGCCGGGCTATGGCCAGTCGGTTGAGAACGAAATGGGGCCGCTGATCACTGACGATCACATGAAGCGTGTCAGCAGCTACATCGACGCCGGGGAAGCCGAAGGGGCCACGCTGCTGGTGGATGGTCGCGATTACCAGGTTCCCGGCTTTGAAAACGGCTATTACGTCGGCGGCACTTTGTTTGACCATGTCACCCCTGAGATGACGATTTACCGCGAAGAAATTTTCGGGCCTGTCCTGTCAATGCTGCGCGCCCAGTCGCTGGATGAAGCCCTGACGCTGATCAATGAACATGAATTCGGGAACGGTACGGCGATTTTCACTGCAGACGGTGAAGCGGCACGCCGGTTCAGCGACAAAGTGGAAGTGGGGATGGTCGGGGTGAACGTGCCGATTCCAGTGCCTATGGCTTTCCATTCTTTTGGTGGCTGGAAACGTTCCCTGTTCGGGCCGCTGCACATGCACGGCAGCGATGGTGTGCGTTTCTTTACCCGCATGAAAACCATCACCACCCGCTGGCCAAAAAACCAGCAGCAACAGGCTGACTTTGTCATGCCGACCATGAAATAACACCTCAAAAGAGCGGCTTCCCAATGCAGGAAGCCGCCTCAATAATAAGCGGCTTTCCGCCGCGACTCAGTTGGCGAAGTTTTGCAGTAATCACGATAAATCAACCCTACTCACTAACCGAGGTTGAGGGGCGGTCTCTGAACAGGCCCCATGCAGTTCAATTCTGCGCTAGTGATACAATAAATCATGGAGATCTTTCATGGCTGCAATACGGAAGCGATCTAACCGCTACCCCGGCATACGACCTGTGCTGGGCATGCTTGCCTCGCTCGGACTCAGTGCGTCAGTAATGGCGGCACAGGGGCCGGGGCTGGGTAATCTCAACTACAGTACAGGCGAAACTTTCACTCAGGTGTCTTACCCGCTGGTGGATGACACCACCGGATTTCTGCCGCCGGATTACCCCGGCAGAAAACATTATGGCGTGAATGTCATGACCATGCTCAATGGTTACATGGTGGGTATTTTTGCCCCTGACAGCGGCGGCGGCCCCGGTGGCTGGATTGCGCTGGACGCCTCAGACCCGACCAACCTGTCTTTGGTCAAGACGGTCTATGAACCCGATACCAGTAATCAGCACCGTACCGGTAACGGGCTGCGTACCGCGGAATTTCGTGAGCCGCATTCTTTTGGTCTGAGCGAAGGTAATCTGATTGCCATCCAGACAGGGAAAGGGATTGAAATCTGGGATTGGTCTGATGTCAATAATCCTGTTCAGGTCTCCAAACTGCCCATCTCAGGAGTGAACTTCGGGGATTATAATAACGTGTCCTGGCAGCTGTTCTGGCAGGCACCTTATTTGTATGTGGCCCGCGGTAATGCCGGGTTAACCATAGTAGATACCAGCAACGTCAGTAACCCTTCGATAGTGAAAACCATTCCAACCTCGCAACTGGGCGGTTTCAATATCGGTCCGGTCTTTGTGGTGGGCAACAAGATGTTCCTGTCGAGTATGGAAACCACCGCCGGTTTTTCTATTCTGAACCTGGATGATCCGGAAACCCCGACGCTGGAGAAAACCCTCAGCTCCCTGCCGGAGAAATATTATGCCTCGTGCTGGGACGGTAAATATGCCTTCTTCGGCGCCCGCTCTACCGCGGACAAGCTGAGAATTTACGATACAACAACAACGCCGATGACACTGGTGCACGATCAGCTGTCCGGGTTTCAGAATCTGTACTGTAACGTGCAGGATCATAAGCTGTTTCTCGGCAACCAGGACGATATCTCAGTCTTGGATGTCAGCAATATCAGCAACATACAGCTATCAGGCAGCGGCTCGCTCAATGCCGCAGGCGGCGATACCGACCATGGTCAGGTGTTCCCGTTCGGCAATATGGTCTGGGTCGGCAATGATCACGGCACCGGCAGCGGTTTAATCGCCCATCAGGCCGGGCCAGACAATACGCCTCCGGCGATTGTTCACAGTAGTCCGGCAATCGATTCAACGCTGCAACCCCGTTCGTCCCGGGTCGGGATTGTCTTTTCCGACAGCCTGCTGATGGAGTCGGTCAACAGCAATACCTTTACCGTGACCAAGCTGGGCAGCAGTACCCCGATCAGCGGGACTTACAGTGTGAACTTAGGGTTTGCCAACTTCACACCGGATAGCCAGTTAGATGCCGACAGCATTTATGTGGTTGAAGTAGATGGCATTGAAGATTTTGCCGGTAACCCGCTGCCTGCGACCAGTTACCGTTTCTCCACCGGCTCTGTGGTGGGTCATGATATTACACTTGGCAGCACGGCTCAGGTTACGCTGGGTACGCCCATTTCCTTCTCAGCCTCGGCTTCTCCTTTGCTGGGCGGTAATCTGGAGTATTCCTGGGACTTTGGTGACGGCACACCGCCAACCGCATTTTCCAGCAATGGCTCGGTCAGTCACACTTACAGCTCGCCAAATCACTGGAATGCCATTGTGACTGTACGAGAATCGGGCTCACTGACCACAAGCAAAACGCAGCAGCATACCGTGTACAACCCATTGACGCTGAACACGCCCACGACGGCCAGCACCATAGTGAAAGATGCCAACCGGGTGTACGCGGTCAATGAGGATAACGGCACCGTCTCGGCGATCAGCCAGGTCTCGCCGTTTGGTAAAGTGTGGGAAACCCAGGTCGGCGAGAAACCCCGCACCCTGGCGATTGCCCCTGATGGCAACCTCTGGGTGGCGAATCAGGACAGCGACAACATCAAAGTCTTGTCTGCCACCGGCAGCGTACTGCATACCATCGATCTGCCGCGCGCCAGCCAGCCGCATGGTGTGGTGTTTACACCGGACGGCAGTGCCGCGCTGGTCACTTTGCAGGCAACCGGCGAAGTGGTCAAAATCAATCCGTCAAACCGTACGATTACCGGCACGGTCAGTGTGGGCCAGAGCGCCAGGGGCATCGCCGTCGACAGCGATTCGGCCACCGCACTGGTCACACGTTTTATCTCACCTCAGTCGCACGCTGAAGTTGTTGCTGTGCATATCGGTTCGATGTCAGTGGACTCTGTGGTCAATCTGCAGAAAGACACCACCACTGTGGATGGCGAAGACAGGAGCCGCGGGATACCGAATTATCTCAATGCGGTTACTATCTCGCCGGACGGCCAGTCGGCATGGGTACCGGCAATCAAAGCGAATGTGGATCGCGGTGAATACAATGAGGGGGATCCAAACCAGGCGCTGACCTTTGAAACCACCCTGCGTGCCATTACCTCGCAGATCAACCTCAACACACTGGCAGAAGTCCCCAGCCTGCAAATGGACATGGACGACAGGGCACAACCCAAAGCGCTGGTGTTCAGCGAGCTGGGCGATTATGTCTACATTGCGCTGGAAGGGCAAAACAGCGTCGAGGTGCGTGATGCCTATTCCCGTGAGCGGGCCAGTGAAATTGCAGATTCAGGTAAAGCCCCGCGAGGTTTGGTGAAAGTCGGTAACTTGTTGTTCGTGCATAACTTCCTGTCGCGCACTGTTTCTGTTCATGACCTGTCGCCGTTTGAAAATCAGGGCGAGGCCATTGCCAAGCTGGCGGATATTTCACTGGTGGCAAATGAAACCATGCATCCGCGCGTTCTGGCCGGTAAGCAGATTTTCTACAACGCCAGCGATGCGCGCATGACCAGGGATGGCTATATCTCGTGTGCCGGCTGCCATACAGACGGCGACAGTGATAACCGTGTCTGGGACTTTACCGACCGCGGTGAAGGGCTGCGCAATACCATTTCATTGCTCGGCCGAGTCGGCATGGGGAATGGCCGGGTTCACTGGACAGCCAACTTCGATGAAATTCATGATTTTGAAAACGATATTCGTCTGGCGTTTCAGGGCGTGGGTTTTCTCGATGATGCGATCTTTGCGCTGACCTCGGACCCACTGGGCGCGAACAAAGCAGGCTACAGTGTCGATCTCGACAATCTGGCGTTTTACGTCAGCAGTCTGAATACGTATCCACGCAGCCCGTACCGCAATCAGGACGGCAGTCTGACCGCGGCCGCATCGACAGGTAAGACGCTGTTTACCCAAAAAGGCTGCGACACCTGTCACAGCGGGGATTTCTATACCGATAATCAACGCCATGATGTCGGCACCATTCAGGCCTCGTCCGGTCAGGGCAGCGGTAATCCGCTTGGTGGCGTTGGCTTTGATACGCCGACCCTGGTTGGCGTCTGGTCAACGCCACCGTATTTCCATAACGGACAGGCCGCGACGCTCAATGATGTGCTGCAAACCGGTTCCCAGCACAGCGTTAGCAGTGCCAGCGAACGGGCAGCGCTGGTCGCTTATCTGGAGCAGATTGAGTACGAAGGGCCGGAGATCGTAGTGCCTGAGCCACCGGCAGAAGCCACAGTGGTGTACCTGAGTGATATGGCAGAAGTGTCATCCAGCAATGGTTGGGGGCCGTTTGAAAAAGACGCCAGTAATGGCGAAGCCGCATCGGATGACGGCGGCACCATCTCAATTGGTGGCACCCAGTATCAGAAAGGTTTGGGTGTGCATGCCGAATCTGAAGTGGTGTATGACATCAGCAATGGTGACTATACCCAGTTCCGCGCCTTCGTCGGGGTCGATGATGAAGTCGGTGGCAGCGGCAGCGTAGTGTTTGAAGTCTGGGTTGATGGCGTACTGAGTTATCAGAGCGGCACGCTGACCGGTTCAGACACCGCCCAGTATGTCTCCATCAACCTGAGCCCGGATAACTATGAGCTGAAGCTGGTGGTGACAGGTGCCGGTAACGGCGTTGGCAGTGACCATGCCAGCTGGGGCGATGCCAAACTGCTGCAGTCTTCCGGGCAGAGTCAGTACAGCTATCTCAGCGACATGACCGAAACCGGCACTGTGATCAACGGCTGGGGGCCGCTGGAAAAAGACACCAGCAACGGTGAAGACCAGGCCAACGACGGTACGCCGATCACCATCGGCGGTGCGGTCTACAGCAAAGGACTGGGGGTGCATGCGGATTCAAGCATCACTTATACCCTGATTGCCGGTGAATATGACCAGTTCCAGGCAGTGATTGGTGTGGATGATGAGGTGGGCAATAACGGCAGCGTGGTATTCGAAGTCTGGCTGAACGGCAGTCTGGCTTATCAGAGCGTCACGCTGACCGGCAGCCAGGGACCGGTCACTGTCAATCTGCCGATCCCGTCCAATGTCACTGAGCTGAAATTGGTCGTCGGCACCGCGGGTGATGGCAATGGCTATGACCATGCGAATTGGGCTGATGCGCGGTTGAGGTACGCGAACTAGCGCTTTACTTTGGGGAGGTGGACTGGTGGCTGATCGCCCGTTTTGCCCGGACAGTGCAGTGCCTGTCCGGGCATTTTTTATTTGCCGTAAATGCAACAATCCGTCATTCCCGCGCAGGCGGGAATCCAGACAGCGAGTGTATTTCTAAAGATTGTGCGGGTATGTCGCGCTTGGGTGTAGTGGCAATCTCAGCATTTTCGGATGCGCGCCAGACACTCTTTGCTGGCACAAAGAGTGCCCAGAAATGCCTGTTTGTTCGTTGGTGTTGTCCGGGGCGGTTGTAGGCGCTCCCGGCGCCGACAACCTAAAAATTCGTCCTGAATTTTTCCCTGGGGGCGTGATTCCTTTTGATGCTGTGAATGCAAAAATCCGTCATTCCCGCGCAGGCGGGAATCCAGACAGCGAGTGCATTTCTAAAGATTTTGCAGGTATGTCGCGCTTGGGTTCGGTGGCAATCTCACCATTTGCGAATGCGCGCCAGACACTCTTTGCTGGCCCAAAGAGTGCCCAGAAATGCCTGTTTGTTCTCTGGTGTTGTACGGGCCGGTTGTAGGCGCTCCCGGCGCCGACAACCTAAAAATTCGTCCTGAATTTTTCCCTTGGGGCGTGATTCCTTTTGATGCTGTGAATGCAAAAATCCGTCATTTCCGCGCAGGCGGAAATCCAGACAGCGAGTGCATTTCTAAAGATTGTGCGGGTATGTCGCGCTTGGGTTCAGTGGCAATCTCACCATTTACGGATGCGCGCCAGACACTCTTTGTTGGCCCAAAGAGTGCCCAGAAATGCCTGCTTGTTCGTTGGTGTGGTCCGGGCTGGTTGTAGGCGCTCCCGGCGCCGACAACCTAAAAATTCGTCCTGAATTTTTCCCTGGGGGAGTGATTTCTTTTGATGCCGTAAATGCAAAAAGCTGTCATTTCCGCGCAGGCGGGAATCCAGAAAGCGAGTGCATTTCTAAAGATTGTGTAGGTATGTCGCGCTTACGTTTAGTGGCAATCTCACCATTGACGGATGCGCGCCAGACACTCTTTGCTGGCCCAAAGCGTGTCCAGAAATGCCTGCTTTTTCGTTGGTGTTGTCCGGGGCGGTTGTAGGCGCTCCCGGCGCCGACAACCTGAAAATTCGTCCTGAATTTTTCCCTGGGGGAGTGATTCCTTTATATGCCGTAAATGCAATAAACCGTCATTCCCGCGCAGGCGGGAATCCAGACAGCGAGTGCATTTCTAAAGATTGTGCGGGTATGTCGCGCTTGGGTTTAGTGGCAATCTCAGCATTTATTGATGCGCGCCAGACACTCTTTGCTGGCCCAATGTATGGTCCGCCCCGTTTTTGCAACTACAATTTTAACGGGAGTGGTTTGCGCTAATGTATTCGGAGTCTCTCTT